>NZ_MLBG01000018.1 GCF_001936595.1 Desulfovibrio sp. DV | reverse complement strand
GGCGCTGCGCCGGCCCATCGGGCTGCGCCCCGGCCTCCGGCCGCCCGCCGGCGGCTGCCCATTTCGCCGAAATATCCGCATATCCCTTGCCGGCCGTCCGGCGACGCGCTAGCCTGACGGCCATCCCGGCAGCACGGGACTGGAGGGCGGCCATGGCCATATCCGATCGCATGTGGGAGCGCCCTGGCGCTGACCCCCTTCGACATGACCTCAACCGCCGATATGGTTGTCGCCCTGGCTTCCAGCCACTTCGCCGCTAAACGCCTGGGCCCGAGCATGGGGTCCAACGTCCCGGACACGACGCCCAAAGCCATCTCCAGCCACTTCCTCGACACCGGCCTTGGGGCCATCATCCGCACCGCCGTCTAAGGGCCTGCCCGGACCGAAACTCCCCCGCAGGGCCGCAACCGGGTTGGTCCGTGCTGCATCCGCCCGGCCCCCGGCTCCGGCCCGCGTTCTCGCCCACCTGGGACACCAGCCCCACGGCCGGCGCAAAGCGGCCGAGCCCAACCCCTCGCCGTCGGCGCAAAAAAAGGCGGCCCCCGGGGGGACCGCCTCGCAGACGCCAGATCAGGCCGGATCAGCCCTCGGCATCGGCCGGGGCATTGCCCTTTTTAAAGACGATCAGCGGACAGTTCTTGCAGATGTCGGCCCCCGGGAAGGGATGGCCCGACCGGGTCAGCGACGCGCCGCCGGTGGCCGTCTTGCGCGCGCCCAGACGCTCCACCACCTTGCCGATGTCGGCCCCGGGGATGGCCACGTTGATTTCGCCGCGCTCGGTCTTCCCGGCGTTGTAGCTGCCGCTGCAGGCCAGAAACACGTTGGCCTCGCCGGTGTTGAAGCACTGGACATTGCCGCCGCAGGCGGCCGAATTGATGGTCATGTTGGGCCTCAGGGGATGGATGTCCCGGGCCGACATCCAGTCGACGACCAGATGGTAGGCCTGCATGTTGTCGCAGTAGAAATGCACGACGTCAGGGGCAAACATCGTATCGGCCAGGGGCGAGACGGCCACGGCCAACAGTTCGCCGGCCAGACGCGGCTTGCTGCGCACGAACCGTTCGGCCTGCTCCAGGTCGCGCACGTATTTGAGGTGGCCCTTGATCTCGGCCGCGTCGATCTCCTTCCAGCCAAACACGCACTTGGCGTTGGAACAGCCAAGCTGCTCCCGGCCCATGAGCACGGTCAGCCCTTCCATGCGCGCACCGAGTTCGGCCTGGCAAAAGGTCAGGGCCTTGGCCGGCAGGTAATATTCAGCCTTGGCCTTGAAGGCATCCAGCTCAGACTGGTCAAAAAAGTACTTGATTGCAATAGGATAATGCATAAGACGCAGCTCGTCCATCAGCACGTGCTGCATCTCCTGGTAGGTCATCGCTTCCATGGCGGCTCCTTTGTTCCTGTCGGCTGCCCGGCTGGGCCGGACCATCGGGCCGGACCGGCGCAACACGTGGTCTGCCGATCCCTGCCCGCTCTACGACAGCTGTTGTGGCCGGAGGGTGAAGAAGGATTGACCGGCTGTCAAGAGACTGATCGCGTATACTTGAAAAGTGATTTCCCCTCACTGCAATCACGATTACGTCTTCTATCCGTGACATTGAGACTGTAACACGCCAGCAGCGCGTCTAAAAAGCCCTGATAGAAACCAATCCGGCCCAATCCGCCGTCTGTTGCGCCAGGAGAACACAAGCACTCCGGCCCGGCCCGATTCCCTCCCCTCTTGCCCCGGACATGGAAACAGGCCATACACAAAGAGACTTCCCCCCCACCCACCGCAACACCCAGAGCGCCATGAGCCAGACGAGCCTGCCAGACGAAGCCCCCCCGACCGTGGCAGACGGCCTATCCGCCGCCCTGCTGGAAGCCGCCGGGGACATCGCGGTGGTCCTTGACGCGGCCGGCCGGGTTGCGGCCATAAGCGAGAAAGGACTGGCCTTTCTGGGCCAGCCGCGACAGGCAGTGCTCAACCACGATTTTTTCGAACTGGCCCTGCTCCCGGCCGACCGGCCCCATGCCCGGGCCATCCTGGCAGATATCTTTTCCGGCCGGGACGCCCCCCACCGCACCCTGGCCGACCATGACCTCGTCGCCGCTGTCGGGCTGCGGCGGGTGGGTTGGAACGTCACCCCCCTGCCCGGACCGACCGCAGCCGTGGCCCTGGTCCTCGGCTGCGGCCGGGACCTCTCCCGGGCCCGCCAGGATACCGCCGGCCTCGACCGGGCCTACGCGGAATTCAATGCCCTCATCGACCACTCGCCCGTGGTGCCCCTGACCCTGGCTGCCGCGCCGCCCCACGGCGTCCTGACCATCAGTTCCAGCGCCCATACGGTCACCGGCCACCCGGCCGAGGCCTTTTTGGAGGATGCCGGCCTGCTGCGGCGCAACATGCCCGGCGATGACTGGGTGCGCCTGTGCCAGGGCCTGGGCCGGCTGTGTCCCGGCGAGCGGTTCGACATTCATTTCCGGTTGCGCGGCGGCGACGGCCTCACCCACTGGCTGGCCGCCTCGTTTCACCGCCTGGACGACCCGGATGGCGGCCCGCGGCTGGCCGGCATCCTCCACGACATCTCCGATGTCGAGGCCGCCCGGGGCCATTTGCGCGAAACCGAGGCCGACTACCGCTCCATTTTCAACGCCGCCAGCGACGCCATCTTCATCCAGGATGCCGCCACCGGGATCATCCTGGACTCCAACGACCGGGCCACCGCCCTTTACGGCTACCCCCGCGACGAACTGCGCCAGTTCACCCCGGCCCGGCTTGGCCCCGACTACCCGCCCTATACCGCGGCCGAGGCCCTGGCCAAGCTTCAACTGGCGGGAAACGGCCAGCCCCAGCTCTTTGAATGGCTGGCCCGCGACAAGGGCGGCCGGTTGTTCTGGGTGGAGGTCAGCCTGCGGTCCATGGACGCCGGCCGCCAAGGCCGGGTCATCGCCGTGGTGCGCGACATCTCCGAACGCAAGATGGCCGAACGGGCCTTGCGCGAGAGCGAAAAGAAATTCCGCCAATTAGCCGAGGCCATCGGCGAAGTGTTCTGGCTTGGTTCTGCGGACTGGAAACGCATCTTTTACATCAGCCCGGCCTATGAGCGCCTGTGGGGGCGCACGACCAAAAGCCTGTACGAGGCCCCCATGTCCTGGCTCGACGCGGTGCACACCGAAGACCGCGAGGCCGTGCTGGCCTTTATCGCCGGTCTGGCCGGCAAACCGCTCACCCCCGGCGTCTTCCCGGAATACCGCCTGCTGCGTCCCGACGGCGAGATGCGCTGGATCCAGGCCCGCATCTTTCCCGTGGTTGACGAAAACGGCATCGTCTACCGGGTGGCCGGCATCGCCGAGGACATCACCGAACAGGTGCGGACCAGAATGGAGCGGGAGCGGGTCAACGAGCGCCTGGAAGACATGGTGCGCGAACGCACCAGGACGCTTAACCGCATGAACCAGGAGCTTATCCGCGAGGTGGCCGAACGCCGGGAGGCCGAGGCAGCCATGGCTGTGGCCAAGGAAGCGGCCGAGGCGGCCAGCCAGGCCAAATCGGAATTTCTGGCCAACATGAGCCATGAAATCCGCACGCCCATGAACGGCATCCTGGGCATGGCCCAGGTCCTTGGCGACACCCCGCTTGACGAGTTGCAGCAAGGGTATCTGAGCGACATCGAACAATCTGCCGCCTCGCTTTTGACCCTGATCAACGACATCCTGGATTTCTCCAAGATCGAGGCCGACCGGCTGGAATTGGCCCGGGAGCCCTTTGCCCTTCGCGACCTGCTCGGGCTGGTTGAAAACGGCCTCGGCGTCCTGGCCCGGGACAAGGGCCTGGGCCTGTCCGTGGACGTGGATCCGGGCGTGCCCGAGGTCGTCCTCGGCGACGCCGACCGGCTGCGCCAGGTGCTGGTCAATCTCGTCGGCAACGCCATCAAGTTCACCACCAAAGGCGGCGTGGTCATCGGCCTGCGCCCCGGCAATCCCGTCCCGGCCGAGGATGGGAACGCCGGGCCGGACCTGGAACTGGTCTTTACGGTCAGCGACACCGGCATCGGCATCCGGCCCGAGGACGCCCGGCGCATCTTTGAGGCCTTCACCCAGGTGGACGGCTCCTACACCCGCCGGTTCGGCGGCACCGGCCTGGGCCTGGCCATCAGCCGCCGGCTCATCGGCCTCATGGGTGGCAGCATCGGCCTGGACAGCGAACCCGGCCTGGGATCGGTCTTCACCTTCACCGCCGTCTTCGGCCAGGACCAGCCACAGCCGGACGAACCGGCGGCGGTGTCCGACGAAGACCCGGCCACGGCCCGGCCGGACCCGGCCGGTGGCCGCCAGGACGTGCCGCTGCGCCTGCTTCTGGCTGACGACAACCGGGTCAACCGCGACATCCTGGCCACCCTGCTCACCCGGCGCGGCCACGCGGTCACGGCCGTGGCCGACGGCCACGAAGCGGTGGAGGCTGCGGCTGCCCAGGATTTCGACCTGATCCTCATGGACGTGCAGATGCCCGGACTGGACGGCTTAAACGCCACCAGGGCCATCCGCCGCCTGCCCGATCCCGGCCGGGCCGGCGTCTTCATCGTCGCCCTCACCGCCCATGCCATGCCCGGAGACCGCGAACGCATCCTGGCCGCCGGCCTGGACGACTATCTGGCCAAACCCTTGCCCCGCCAGGGACTCGACCGCATCCTGGCCGATGCCGCCGCCCGCCGGCCAGACGCCGACTAAACCGGCCGGCCCCAGGCATTGTCCTTGCATGGAAATCCCCGACCGCGCGCCTGCGTGGCCAGGGATGCGCCATGATACGATCTGACTCCTTGCGCAAATACGTCGCCTCCGCAGCGGCCGGCCTGCTCGTCGTGTGGACCTGCGGCTCGGGCCTGACAGCCGTCTACAAACTCATCTACCGCCTCCTGCTCGGCGTGTGGCCAAATACCCTGCTCTACGGCGTCGTGCCCGAAGACTGGCTGCCGGACGCGGCGGCCCTGGCCCAGGGCGACACGCTGGCCAGGGCCTGGGCCTTCCTGCTTGGCCGCGACGTGCTCACCTGGCTGCTGCTGCTGCCGCCGCTTTTGCTGCTGCCATGCCTGCTGCTCTTGCGGGCCGACCACGGCGGCCTCCTGCCGGCGCTGCGCAGCACGGCCAAGCCCTTTTCCCCGGGCCAGCCCCAGGGGACCGGCCTGCCGGCCCGGCCCCGGCGGCCGGGCGTGGGCCTGTCCTCCACGAAAAATGGAATCTAGGCCCGGCTGGGCCTAGATATCGGATGGAATGATGACCCGGATGGGATCGGTGATGCTGTCGTAGCGGGCCAGCTTGGCAATGTGCTCAAGCGAGACCGAGGAGAGTTCGTAGCCCTTGGGCAGCACCTTGGCGTTCTGGCCGCCGCGCACCACAAAGATGTCCTCGGCCAGGATCATTTTTTCGCGCAGGTTTTTTACGGCCACCGTGACAATGACGTACTTGCCTTCCTCGCCGAGCACCTCGCCGAAAGCGGTCAACACGTCGGGATCATAGGCCCCGACCGTCTGTTTGAGCGCCTTGTAAGCCTCGGCCTTGGCCTGGCCGGCCGTGACCAGACGGTCGAAATCGAGCAGCACCCGCAGGATGCGCGCCCCAAGCGGCAACTCCTTGCCCCTCGGGGCATTTTCGGGAAAGCCGCTGCCGTCGAAATTCTTCTCCTGGAAGGCAATGGACTTGGCCACGATGGCCATGCGGGGGATGTTGGCCACCAGCCGGGCCGCCACCTCGGCGTGCTGGCGGTACACGACGGCGTCCTCGGCGGAAAGGACCCGGCCGCGCTCCACCCGGGAAATGATGCCCTCGGGCAGGATGATATAGCCCATAAGGCACAGCATGGCCGCCACTTCCGTCTGCCAGGGCGAGGGATCGCCGCAAAGGCGCGACAGCGGCCGGACATAGGGAGCGATGCGGGACACCCGGCCGTAGACTTCCGGACGCAGCAACGAAAGCACTTCCGAGAGCATCTTGAGGCTGCCGCGCAAGGTGCCTTCCAAAAGCTCCCGCTCGGCCATGACCAGCCGGAACTGCTCCACGGCGGCAGTGAGCGCCCCGACCAGATAGCCGGTCTCGCAGGGCTTGGTCAAAAACCGGAAGATGTTGCCCTCGTTGACGGCGGCAATGGCAGCCTCCAACTCGGCAAAGCCGGTGAGCATGACGCGCACCGTATCCGGGCGCAGCTCCCGCACCTTGGCCAGCACGGCAATGCCGTCCATACCCGGCATCCGCAGATCCGAAACCACCACGGCATAGGGCGGGTTGTCCCGGACCTTGTCCAGGCCGGCCTGGGGCCCAACCGCCGTATCCACCTCGAAATGCCCGTGGAGATTGCGCCGGAACCCGGCCAGGATCCGCTCGTCGTCGTCAATAAAAAGGATCCGTTTATTCATCAGGACTGTCTCCGTGGGCAAGCAGGCTGCGCCCGGCCTCGCGCCAGGCCGCAAGACGCGGCCCAAGCCCCAGGGCCGTTAGGGCCACGGTATCCAGGGGATGTTCGGCGTACTGGTGATTGATGACCACCAGGGCGTGCTCCAGGGCGTTGGCGGCGTGGACGACCGGCACGGCGAGCGGCGCGTCCGGCCCGGCCAGGCCGGGCTGATGGTGGCGGGCAACCCCCAGAACCACCGACTCCTCAAAGCCCCACAACCCGAGCAGGTAGGCCCCGATCTCGGCATGGGACACGCCGAGAATCTCCATCTCGGCCTGCCAGGTCGTTATGTTGCGGGACCGGGCGATGTCCAGCACCCGGGAATACTCCTCTTCAAACAGGTCGGCCAGGACGAGCTTGCCCGCGTCATGCACCAGCCCGGCCATGAAGCAGACGTCCTCCACGGGCTTGCCGGCTCCTTCCAGCCCGGCCAGATTCCTGGCCAGCCGGGCCACGCCCAGGCTGTGGTCCCAAAGCCCTGACAGGCCGAAACCGGGATAGCGCCGGCTGTCGAACCGGGAAAACAGGCTGTGGGAAAGGACCAGCGCCCGCACGGTTTCAAGGCCGAGCAGGGTCACGGCCTGCTCGGTGGAGGCTATGCGCCGGGGCATTCCGAAAAACGAGGAGTTGACGAGCTTGAGCAGCCCTGCCGCCAGGCCGATGTCCTTGTCCAGGATCGCGCCCAGGGTCTTAAACGAGGCGTTTGGCGAGCGCAACTCCTCGGTCAGTTCGGCAAACACCGCCGGCAGCACCGGCAGGGAGTCGATGCGGGCCACGGTCTCGCGCAGCCGTTCGTCGGTAAATATCGCCCGCAACCCAAGCACCCGGTCGATGGTGGCCTTGAGCTCCTGGGGGGTGCAGGGTTTGGACAGGTACTGGTGGGCCGGCTTGATGGAACGGTAGACGAATTCGCGGTCGGAATGGCCCGAAAGGATCATGCGCACCGTGCCGGGCCAACGCCGACGCACCGCTTCCAGGAATTCCGGCCCGTCCATGCCCGGCATCCGCACATCAGAGACCACCAGGTCCACGGGCGTGTGTTCCAAAAGGGCCAGGGCCGCAACGCCGCCCTCGGCAAAGTGCATCTCCCAGTCCCCGCGCCTATCCCACAACATGCGGCGCAGGCCGCCAAGCAATTGCGGTTCGTCGTCTACGAACAAAATACGCTGCTGCGCCACAAAACCTCCCCGCCGCCGCGCCCCCCCGGGAACCAGGGTGGTGCTGCCCACGAACGGCTTGCTCCCAGACTACACCAGCCCTTTGCAAAGAAAAAGAACCCGCCCGGAAAAAGACGCCAGCCAAACGCCGGCAACCGCACTTGCCGGGAATGGCGCCATATCCTATTTGTGCGGCAACAGGCGGCCCCTGCGCCACCGGGGAGTTTCCATGCTGCAGTCCGGTCCGCTTCCCGCCCAGGCACGGGCACATCCGCCAGGCAAGGCTTTTTGGACGCTGGCGCTGGCATTCCTGCCGCTCCTTGCGCTGCTGTGGGCTGCAGCGCCGGCTGCGGCCGGGGCGGTCTTCGGTCCAAACGACAGTCTGGAAACCATCCGGGAAAAAATCACGCAGCACGGCTACCAGTTCACCGTGGCCGAAACCTGGGTCTCGGCCCTGCCCAAAGACACCCGCGAGGCCATGCGGGCGCGCGGGCGCATTCCGGGCAAAGCCTCTGCCCTGCAAAGCCTCGCCGTTGCGCCCGACCTGCCCCGGCGGGCCGACCTGCCCGCCGCCTTTGACTGGCGAAACGTCGACGGCAAAAGTTATATCGGTCCCGTCCGCGACCAGGGCACCTGCGGCTCCTGCTACGCCTTTGCCGCCGCAGCAACGGCCGAGGGAGCCTACAATGTGGCCACCCGGCGCACAAATTCCAATGTGGCCGATTTCTCCGAGCAGTATCTGGCCTTTTGCCTGGGCACGCACGGACCCTACTCCGACTCTTTCAGCGGCTGCTCTGGCGCGGACTATTCCTATACGGAGCTCCTCGCCCTGACCGTGGAAGGCATCACCACCGAGGCCGCCATGCCCTATGCCGGCCTCGACTCCCAAAATTGCAGCCAATCCGGCCTGCCCATGACCCTCTTTTCCTCCTGGGGCCGGGCGGGCTGCCTGGACATTGCGGCCATCAAAAACGCCATTCTGGCCTACGGCCCGGTGGATGCTGCCGTCCTGACCACTGCCGCCTTTGACCGTTACGCCGGCGGCGTATTTGATGACGGCGAGGACACCTGTTCCTCTTCCGACGGCGCGTGCTACAATACCACCACCGACCACGCCATCGCCCTGGTCGGCTGGAATGACGGCGACCAGTCGACCGCCGGGCACTGGATCCTGCGCAACTCCTGGGGGCCGGACTGGGGCGAGGCCGGCTATATGCGCATCGCCTACGACGCCGCCAAGGTGTCCTGCTCCGTGGCCTATCTCACCTCTTCGGCCCGGCCGCCCGCCCTCCCGGCTGTGGGGCCGCTGTTGCTGCAGTAGCCCCGGCTGCGCCCGGCTACGCTTGCCAGAAGCCAGACGCACCGTGTAATGTCTGACCATCCCCCGCCGCGAGCGGGGTTTTCTGCGGAGGTTTCCCTGTGCCCCAGCTCGCGCGTACCAGTTTCGACGTCATCGTGGTCGGCGGCGGTCCGGCCGGTCTTTTTGCCGCCCACTACCTGAGCCTGCACTCAACGCTGTCCGTATTGCTGCTTGAAAAGGGCAAGGCTCCGGGCAAACGCCGCTGCCCGATCAAGGGCCACACCGACTGCATCAAGTGTTCGCCCTGCAACATCCTCTCGGGCATCGGCGGGGCCGGGCTTTTTTCCGACGGCAAACTCAATTTCATCCCCAAGCTCGGCAAGACCGACCTGACCCAGTTCATGCCCCTGTCCCAGGCCACGGCCCTGATCGACGAGACCGAAGCCATCTTCACCGGCCTTGGCATGGACGGCCCGGTCTACCCGACCGACATGGACAAGGCCCGGGCCATCCGCAAAGAGGCCCGAAAGCTCGGCATCGAACTGCTTCTCATCCGCCAGAAGCATCTGGGCAGCGACCATCTGCCCGACCACATCGCGGCCATGGCCAAGGGCCTTGCCGGGCGCGGGGTCACCATCCACACCGGCGAAACCGTGCGCGACGTCATCGTGGCAAGCGGGCGCGTGGCCGGGGTTGTCACCAGCCAGGGCAGCTACGAGGCCCCGGCCGTGATCCTGGCTCCGGGGCGCGTCGGCGCGGAATGGATGGGCCAACTGGCCCGCCGCCACGAACTGCCGTTTTACCAGCGCGGCATCGAGGTGGGCGTGCGGGTGGAGGTCCACAACGAAATCCTCTCCGACCTGACCGACATCATCTACGACCCGACCTTTTTCGTGCGCACCCGCAAATACGACGACCAGACCCGGACGTTTTGCACCAACCAGGGCGGGTACGTGGCCCTGGAGAACTACCAGGATTTCGTGTGCGTCAACGGCCACGCCTACATGGACCGCAAATCCGACAGCTCCAATTTCGCCTTTCTGTCCAAAGTGGTCCTAAACGACCCGGTGTCCGACAACCAGGCCTACGGCGAGGCCATCGGCCGGCTGGCCACCATGATCGGCGGCGGCAGCCCCATCCTGCAGCGGTTTGGCGATCTCAAGCGCGGCCGGCGGAGCACCTGGAGCCGCATCCGCCGGGGCAGCGTCGAACCAACCCTGACGTCGGTCACCTGCGGCGACATCGCCATGGCCCTGCCCGAGCGCATCGTGGCCAATCTGGTGGACGGGCTGGAACAGTTAAATGCCGTTGTGCCGGGTGTGGCCAACGACGAAACGCTGCTCTATGCGCCGGAGATCAAGTTCTTCGCCACCCAGATCGACACCACCTCCGAGCTGGAGACGGCCATTGGCGGCATGTACGTGGCCGGCGACGGTCCGGGCGTGGCCGGCAACATCGTGTCGGCAGCAGCCACAGGGCTCATTCCGGCCAAGGCGATTATAAAAGGCCAGGAGTCAGGGGAAAAACCTCAACCACTCTGAGTTATGGGCCGGACACGCCACGCCGCCCCGATCAGGCTTCCCTGCCCTGGCGTCAGTCCTTGACCGCCAGACACTGCACGCAATTGCGGCCGGAGGATTTGGCTGCATACAAGAGCTTGTCCGCCGCAGCCACCACTTCAGAAAAGGTCAGGTCCTTGGTGCAACGCATCGTGGCGACGCCAAAGCTCGCGGTGACGACGCCGGCCGTGCTCGATCCCTGATGGGCAATAGCCTGGTCCTCGATGGCCCGGCGCATCTGTTCCGCTATGGCGCAGGCCCCGTCCAGGTCGGTCATGGGCAGGATGCAGGCGAATTCCTCGCCGCCGTAGCGGGCCGCCAGATCCGTGGCCCGGCTGGCGTTGGCGGCCAGGATGCCGCCGATGCGGCGCAGGCAGTCGTCCCCGGCCACGTGGCCGTAGCAGTCATTATAAGCCTTGAAATGGTCGACATCGGCGAGAATCAACGACAGATGATCGCCCGACCGCGTATGGCGGGCATATTCCCGGGCCAGCACTGCGTCGAAATGCCTTCTGTTGGCAATGCCGGTCAGATCATCGGTCTTGTTGAGCCGTTCCAGCTTGCGGCGGTACTGCTCGTCCTTGCTGCGCAACGACGCCTGGGCCGCCTCCAGTTCGCGGTCGCTTTTGTCCTTGGCCAGAAGCAGCATGCTAAAGCCGCTTACGATCATGATGCCGTATATCGAGGGCACCATGACGGCATAGATGATCGCTCCGAAGGGTTGCCAGCTCGGCGCCACGTCAACGGCCAGCCACAGGACGTGGGCCAGAAACAGCAGGGACACCAGCAGATAGCTCGCCCCCAACACCCACCGCAGCAGGGAGCCGGCCCGGTTTCGCCGCAGCAGGACCACGGCCGGCAGGGCGTAAAAAACCGTATGGACGGCAAACACCACTGCGGCCCGGTCCGACGGCGGCAGGCAGAAGGTCGCCAGACACACGGCGACGATGGCCAGGGCCACGGGCACATGGACCAGCCGCCCAACCCGGTGGCCGACCAGATAGCACACAGCCCAGGCCTCGTAGGCGCAGCCGAGCAGCAGCAGGGTGTTGGCGCTGGCAATGGTTGCAAACTCGGGCGTCGGTCCGCGCACAAAGAGGATGAGGGAGCCGACGGCCTGAAGAAATTTCGCGCCGGCCCAGTAGGGAATGCGTTGCGAGGGTTCTTTGCGGAACTGGTCAAGCAGCAGCAACAAAAAAAGAGAAACGAGCCAATCGCCAACAGCAAGATGATCGTTCTGGTGTCCATCGAGTACGTCATGACGGATTGTGGTCATCGCTCCAAGCCGGGCAAAAAAGACGGCTCACCGTTTCTGGCCCTCTGTCCATAGGGGCAACGCAGCCCTCCTGCTTCCTGCACGTCCCGGCCGACGTGGCTTCCGCCCCCAACAGCTCTCCCGCACAGGCCAGCCGGCCTCCCTAACGCAGCCGGCGGCTGTACGCGTGGCGGTCGTCGTCGGACACCAGCAGCCAGACTGCGGCGGCCCAGCCCCAGACGGCATTGGCCAGCACCACCACAAGCGGCGTCAGATTGCCAAGGTCAAGCCCCAGATAGCCCTTGTCCAGCTGGTTGGGGAAGACGATGAGCAGTTGCACCAGGGTCGGCCCCAGGCTGACCAGCAGCCCGCGCCAGAAAACCGAATTGGCCAGGAACCGGGGCACAAAGACCAGTCCCCAGATGGCCCCCCAGACCAGACGCTGGTACAGCCAGGGCCGGGTCCATTCCGGGGCCAGGGCCACGCCGATGGCCGCTGTCCAGCCATACGCCCCGGCCATCCACACAAACACGCTGTTGGCCAGGGCGCCAAACAGGCCGCCGGTTACGCAAATGCTGGCCCAGGCG
Source organism: Desulfovibrio sp. DV (assembly GCF_001936595.1). GTDB lineage: Bacteria > Desulfobacterota > Desulfovibrionia > Desulfovibrionales > Desulfovibrionaceae > Solidesulfovibrio. The sequence goes on along the minus strand of NZ_MLBG01000018.1, from coordinate 37,525 downwards.
AAAATGTTTCGCATCTCGTCCTCCGCATAAGGCCGCGTACGGCCGCGTCAGGGTCAGTAGGGTCGGCTCAGGATGGAAATGGAGCGCACCCGGTTAAGCAAGATATGACTCGGTCCCACCGCCGGCACTTCCTCTCCGGCCCGAAGCGTCGTCACCACGGCCCGGCCGATGACCAGCCGGCCATCACGCCCGCTTTCGCTAAAGGTATGAAATCCCCACATGTTGTGGAAGATCACCGGCCGGCCCTTGTACTGGCCGACGTAGACCATGATGTGGCCCTGCATCCAGACCAGGGTGGCAAAGGGTATGCCCTGGCTGATGATGGTGGCCTCTTTCTGCTCGCCGGGCATGTCGCCAAGGGGCACGGACCCGCCGTAGGCCGCCTGGCTGGCCGAGTTGCGGGGCAGATAGACGCCAAAGGGCACGTAGAGGTCGTGGGTGAGGGCCGAACAGTCGCGCCGGTCGTCCAGGCCGCCCCAGCCGTAGGGCTGGCGCATCATTTGATTGCCGACGGCGGCCACGTTTCGCGGGGTCATGGCCATGGGCATGGCCACCGCCGTGCCGGCCGGCAGCCGCACCCGGCGAAGCTCGGCCAGACCCGAGGCCCCGCGCACCGGCACCGACACCGTCACCCCGCCGGAATCCACCGGCCCGGCCAGGGGAAAGATCGCGCCGATATCCACACCCTGGCCGATTTCCGCCACCTGGACATTGTCGCGGACAACCGCGGCCAGCCGCGGCGAGGAAAACTCGCGCATGAGGTTTTCATCGACGTAGGCCACGTCGGCCGCCGGCATCCAGCCGTGGGTCAGGGCGGATTCGGTATAGAGCCACGAGCCGTCGCGGCTGGCATGGATGACGAGGATGGGCGTGGCCGGCGGCAGGGAGGTGTGCTGGAGATAGTCGAAGGGATAGCCTTCGCCGGGCTGGCTCGGATCGAGAAAACGCGGCTCGTTGGTGGGCATCCCGCGCTGGCTGGTGTTTTTAACCGTTATGGCCTTGCGCACGTTGTTGGGGAAGCCGCGCAGGTCGGCCCCGGCCAGCAAGGCGGAAGCCGAACCGGGATCGTGGCGCACCCCACGCGGCCCGAAGCCGGGACGTTTCTCATAGGCCTGGAAAATTTTTTCCACATCCCGACGCTGGGGGCCGGGCTTGGTCTGGTACCAGGGTTTGAGCCACTCCTGGAGAAAACCTTCCATGCGAAGGGCCGTCTGCTCCTTGGAAAAAAGCGGCCGGTCGGCGGTTGCCGGGTCCAGATAGGCGTTTAAATCCTGGGGCAGGACCCGGATGTCCTCGACCTCGCCCGGGCCTTTGGCTACCGAGGGCGCTACCGGCGGCGCAACCGTGGACGGTCTGGCGCAGCCCAAAGACAGGGCCACGACCAGCAGCAAGGCATAGGCAGGCAGGCGCTTAAACAAAACACGCATGGCAAAGGCTCCCTTGACCGACTTGACGGCCGGTGCGTCGGCTGAGTAACCGGCCCTGCGGAGGGTAGACGTTGATGCAGCCGAAAACAAGCCCCAGCCGTGCCCGAGGGCATGGCAAGATTGCGGCAGCCCGGCAAAAACCGGGGCTCGACGCTGCCGCCGTGGCCAAAAGCCTGGCCGAACGGCTGCCCCGGCCCATGCCGGTGGCCGTCCGGGTCAGCGGGCGGGCCAAAAATGTGGTGTTGCGCCTCCTTCCGGGCCGGGGCCTGGAAGTGGTGGCTCCGGCCGGGGTCGGGGGCCACCTGCTCGCCCAGGCCATCGACGCCCGCCGCGAATGGATCGCCGCCACCTTTGACCGGCTGGCCGCCGAGGGCGTCACCATCGGCCCGGCCGCAGATTTCCAGCGCCCGGCCCGGCTGGTGCTGACGGCTTTTGGCCGGGAATGGGGCGTGTCCTACGCGGCCCGCGACCGGGCCGGCGGCTGCACCCTGGTACTGCGGGGACCGGGGCAGGTGGCCGTTACCGGCGCAGTGGACGATCCGGCGGCCGTGGCCGGGGCGCTGGCCGCGTTTTGCCGCGACCGGGCCGCCGCCCTGCTCGGCCCGGCCCTGGCCGAGGTCAGCCGGGAGTCGGGGCTGGCCTATACCGGCCTGACCGTCCGGGCCCAACGCACCCGCTGGGGCAGTTGCACGCTAAAAGGGCGCATCAGCCTCAATTTCACCCTGGCCTTTCTGCCCTGGGAACTGTGCCGGCTGGTGCTCTACCACGAGCTGTGCCACACCGTGGAACTCAACCACTCCAAACGGTTCTGGGATCTCCTGGAGCGCCACGTGCCGGGCTGCCGGGCGCTTGACGCGCAGCTATCGTCGGCGCGCCATCACCTGCCGGGCTGGCTTGGCGCGGCCGGGGGCTCTGGCGTCAGTTGACCATGCCGCAGCTTGGCCGCTCCACCGTCACTTCGTCGAGATTTTCACCGCAAAAATAAAAAACGGTCATCGGTTCGTCGGCCAGACGCAGCACCACGATCCGGCCAAGCGGGCCGTCGTCGGCAAGCGGCATGAGCGCCTCGCACACCACCGCCCCCTCTTCGGGCGAGCAGGCGTCGCAAAAAACCTCGAAATGCAGCGCCTCCGGACCGGGCACCACTTCCACCCGTGTCACCCCAAGCCCGGACAGGGCCTCTTCCAGCACCGCTGCGGCCTCAGACTCTATCGCAGCCACACGCTCAAACGAATAGTCTTCGGGATAGCGGATTTCACCCAGCAGGCGACAGGCAAACGCGTCCATGGCCCCTCCTTCGGCTTTTCGATGCCCGGGTATCATGCCCCAAAAACGGCTGCAACGGGCCATCGGGCTTGTGCGACGGACGCCAGGGGGATACATGACTGGAAGCGCGCAACGCGGGAGGACGCATGACACCGAGAAGAAGAAAAGGAAACTCCAAAAAGGCCCCGGGTACCGGCATCGATGCCGCTGCCGTGGTTCGGGTATTCCGCGAAAGCGGCAAGCCCCTGGCTGAAAAGGATGTATTGCGCCAGCTTGGCGCACCGCGCGCCCAGATGCACGAACTGTTCACCGTTCTTGAGGCACTTCAGGAAGCCGGTAAAATCATCCGGGTCCAGCGGGGATTCGGACTGGTCGAAAGTATGCGCCTGGTCACGGGCGTTTTGGAAATAAGCCGTTCCGGCGTGGGCTATGTGTTGCCCGAAGACAAACGCCGCAAAGATATTTTCATTCATCCCAAAGACATCGGCGATGCCTGGCACGGCGACCGGGTCGTGGCCGCCGTCACCCGGGAACGCAAGGACAAAAACCACGAAGGCCGCGTGGCCCGCGTCATCGAACGCGGCGTCACCACCCTGCCCTGCCGGGTGATCAAACGCATGGCCCCGGACCTGTTCCTGTGCCTCCCGACCGACCCCCGCCACACCATGAGCTTCATGGTGGACTACCTGCCCCCCACCCCGGAAGACCCGACCCCCCAGGCCGAGGACATCATCAACGTCGCGGTGGACGAGAAGCTCGAATACAAGCTTTATTCCGGCCGGGGCCTGCAACTGCTCGGTGCCCAGGGCGACATTGCCGTCCAGGAACGTCTGGTCAAACTCAACCACTCCATTCCCGGCCCCTTTCCGCCCAAGGTCCTGCTTGAAGCCGAGGCCCTGCCGGACCAGCCCGGCGAGGCCGATTTCGCCAACCGCAAGGATCTGCGCCACCTCGACTTCGTCACCATCGACGGGGTCAAGGCCCGGGACTTCGACGACGCCATCTACGTCAAGAAACGCGGCCCGGCCTTCACCCTGTGGGTGGCCATCGCCGACGTGTCCCATTACGTGCCCGAGGGCAGCGCCCTGGACAAGGAAGCCCTGGAGCGCGGTAACTCGTATTATTTCCCACAGTCCGTCGAGCCCATGCTGCCCGAGCGCATCTCCAACGGGCTATGCAGCCTAAACCCCCATGTGCCGCGTCTGGCCATGGTGGCCGAGATCGACTTTACGGCCAAGGGCATTCCCGGACGCACGGATTTTTACACCGCCGTCATCGAGAGCAAGGCCCGGCTGACCTATTCCCAGGTCAACCGGGCGCTGATGCTCGGGGACGAGGCCGAGCGCGCCGCCATCGGCAAGGTGCTGCCCATGATGGAGACGGCCGAGAGTCTGGCCCGGGCCATCAATGCCGTGCGCGCCGCCCGGGGCAACCTTGACTTCGATCTGCCCGAGCCGGAGATTCTCTTCAATCTCCAGGGCGAAGCCGAGGACATCCGGCCCAAATCCCGCCACTTCGGCCACCAGATCGTCGAGGAATTCATGATCGCGGCCAACGAGGCCGTGGCCCGCTTCCTGACCGAACGCGAGGCCCCGGTGCTCTACCGCGTCCACCCCGAGCCGGACCCGGCCAAGCTCGAAGGCTTTTTCAAGCTGCTCGGCACCACCGACATGGCCACGAAACTGCCGGCCACCCCCGGCCCCGGTGATCTGGCCACCGTCCTTCGCGAGGCGGCAGGCTCGGACATCGACTTCCTGGTCAGCCGGATGGCCCTGCGCACCATGATGCAGGCCTCCTATTCGCCCAAAAACGACGGGCACTTCGGTCTGGCCTCCACCTGCTACTGCCACTTCACCTCGCCCATTCGCCGCTACGCCGATCTGGTGGTCCACCGGTCGATGAAGACGGCCATTGCCGGCAAACCGGCCTCGCAAAAGCTCGTGGCCAAGCTGCCCAAGGTGGCCGAGCACATCAGCCGCCGCGAGCGGGTGGCCATGGAAGCCGAACGCGAGATCCTAAAGCGCGTCACCGTGCTCTTTTTGTCCGACAAGGTCGGCCGGTCCTTTACCGGCGTCATCGGCTCCATTGCCGACTTCGGCTTCTGGGTGGAACTCAAAGAGGTCATGGCCGAGGGCATGGTGCGCCTGTCGAGCCTGTCCGACGACTACTACAAGTTCATCCCGGAACGCCACGAGCTGCTGGGTGAGCGCACCGGGCGGCGTTTCCGCCTCGGCCAGCCGGTTGAGGTGGAGCTTGCCGGCGTGGACCTCGGCCGTCTGTCCGTGGACCTGTCCCTGATCGAAGGCGGCCAGGCCTCGCCAACCGAAGCGGCCCCGGCCAAGCGTAAAAGCAGAAGACGGAGACGATGACCAAAAGCCGTCCAACCCGCCGGCTGTATCCGGCCTGCGCCTTGCTGTGGCTGGTCGTGGCTGCGGCAGCCGCCGCCCACGACTGGCCCACCCCGGCCAGACTGGCCGAGCAGCGCTATCGGATGGCCCTTTTGACGGCCAATGCCGTGGACAAGACGTTTCTGCCCACCTTTGCCGTCGAGGGCGACGACCTCGACGGCCCGTACCAACGGCTGGTGGCTGATTTCACGGCCCGGTTCGGCCCGCGTTTCAATGTTACGGCCATCGAAGCCCGCCACAATGCAGCCCTGGCCGGCCTGACCGCCGAACGCCTGCGCATCGCCTTGTTTACCCTGGCCGCCACAGCAGCCATCTGGTGGCTGCTTACGACCATACGCGCCGTCCTGGAACGCCCCCCCGGACAGCCCTGAACCGGAGTCTCCATGCACGCTGGTTTTTTCACCCGTCTGGGCCTCGGCCTGCTCCTGGCCGCCCTGCTCGGCCTGCCGACCCTGGCCGCCGCCGATCCGGCCACGCTCACCATCGCCGGCACCGGCGACAGCCAGGACCTGCTGCGCATCCTGGCCAAACGCTTCATGCAGGACAATCCCGACATCCGGGTCGAAGTGCCGGAATCCGTGGGCACCACCGGCGGCATCCGCTCCGTCCTGGCCGGCAAGGCCGAACTGGCCCGCACGGCCCGGCCCCTGCGCGAGGATGAAATCGCCGGGGGACTGACCGAGATCGTCTTTGCCAAGGTTCCGGTGGCCTTTGCCGTCCATCCCTCGGTGACCGGGATTTCGGGCCTGACCGCAGCCCAGGCCCTGGCCATTTTTTCCGGGGACGTCCGGGACTGGTCCCAACTCGGCGGCCCTCCCCTGCCCATCGGCCGGGTCTGCCGGGAAACGCCGGAAGCGGCCCGGATACTTATAAACGCCGCCATCCCCGGTTTTGAAGCCACAGGCTGCCAGGACCAGGCCATCGCCTACACCACGCCCGAAGCCGTCAGTCTGGTCACCGGCCAGCCCGGGGCCATCGGCTACTTTTCCCTGTCAGCCACAACCGCCACGCCCCTCGTTCCCCTGGCCCTTGACGGCGTGGCTCCCAGCCTGGAAAATCTCGCTCGGGGAAGCTACCCCCTGACCATCGCCCTGGCCCTGGCCTACAAACCGCCCCTGTCGCCGGCCGCCGCCCGGTTCCTCAAGGCCCTGGCCAGCCCCGATTCCTTGTCCCTCATGACCCGCCTGGGTTGTCTGCCCATGCTCGGCAAACCTGCTGCGCCCTGATGCTGCGCTCCATCAAAACCCAAGTCCTCATGGGCCAGATGACGTTGGTGGCCCTCTTGACCCTGGCCCTTGGCGGCGGGATGTTTCATCTGGCCGCCAACATCCTGGAGCGCAAGGAACAGGAGAAGGTCCGCCTGCTGGCCTCCGGGCTGGCCCGGGAAACCGCCCTGGCCGCCAACCAGGGCGAAACGCACTTGAAGCTCCTGGTCAGCAGCCAAAGCCTGGAACGCTTTGCCATCAGCCACGACTACCATATCCTGCAGGCCCTGTTCGACCGCTACCGGGGGCTCTTTACCTCCCTGGCCTATGTCAATGAACAAGGGGTCCAGGAATATGCGGCCGCCGGCTCGGGGTATACCGACAGGACCAAGGCCTTGACCCAGGACCCGCTCGTCAAAGACGCCCTGGCCAAGCCGGATACGGTTGTTTCCGCCCTGCGCCCAAGCGGTGACGGCACGCCGGCCTGGCTGGTGCTGGCCCTGGCCCACCGGACCCCCTTTGGTCAGCCTCTGGGGGTGTTTTTGGCCGCCCTGCCCGTGGCGGCAATTGCCCGGTCGGTCACCGAGCTGCACCTGGAGCATGGCGGCTATGCCGTGCTGGTCGACGGCAACGGCATGTTGCTGTCGGTGGATTCCCCGGACGGCAGCCAGGTCCAGGTGGCCGAGACCACGCCCGTGGCCGGTGCTTTGGCCGCGGGCGGCGAGCAGGTCGTCGACGACCTGTTTGACGGCCTGCCAAGCCTAATCGGTGCGGCCCCGGTGGGCTTGCACGGCCTGTCGATCCTGGTGGTGCTGCCGCGCCAGCTGGTCATCGACGCGGAGATGGCCCGGTTGCGGCTGCTGGCCATGGTTGTGGCCGCGGCTGCGGCCTTTGTCGCGTTTCTGGGGGCCTTGTTGTGGACGCGCGGGCTCTCGCGCCCCCTGGCCCGACTGGCCGAGACGGCCCGGGCCGTCTCGGCCGGCGACCTGACCGTACGCGCCCCGACCACCGGCCCTTCCGAAACCCGGGAGCTTGGGGCCGCCTTTAACACCATGATCCAGGGCCTGGCGGCCTCGCGCCAGGGGCTCACCCAGGCCAAGGAATCCCTGGAACGGATTTTATCCAACGTCAACGAAGCCTTGTGGGTGGTGGACCGGCAGGGCCGGGTGACGCTGTGCAACCGGGCCGGCTGCCTCATCCTGGGCTACGACGAGGACGAAATCCTGGGAATGCAGGCCGCGCGTCTGTTTGCCCCGGACGATCCCCTGGGCGCGTTCCTGGAATCGGCCCCGATCCAGGACCTGCTGGCCGCCGGCGGCCTGACGGGCCTGGAAAAGACGCTTTACGGCAAAGGCGGGCGCACGGTGCCGGTGCTGGTGTCCCTGGCCCTCTTGCGCGGTCCGGGCGAGGACGACGAGGGTGTGGTCTGTCTGGCCATGGACGTCACCGAACGCAAGCGGGCCGAGGACCTCACCCGGGCGCGCAAGGCGGCCGAGGCCGTCAGCCGGGCCAAGACCGAATTTCTGGCCGTGCTGTCCCATGAACTGCGCACACCGCTCAACATCATGCTGGGCATGCTCGAACACGTCCAGGCCCTGCCCCTGCCGCCCCAATCCCTGGCCGGCGTGGGACAGGCCCTCAAATCGGGCCAGACCATGCTTGAGGTCATTGCGGCCATGCTCGATTACGCCAGCCTGGAGGCCGACCGGGTCATCCTGCGCCGCCAGCCCTTTAGTCCGGGGCTGCTGGCCATGGACGTGGCCGCCCGTTTTGCCGATACGGCCCGGACCAAGGGCGTGGCCCTGCTCGTGGATGTGTCGCCGCAGGTGCCGACCGCCCTGGTCGGCGACCAGACGCGTCTGGCCCAGGTGCTGGCCAACCTGCTCGGCAATGCCGTGCGCTTCACCATGGGCGGCGAGGCAGCCCTGTACCTGGGCGGCCAGGCCGTGGGCAAGACCTGGCAACTGCTGCTGGTTATTTCCGATACCGGCATGGGTGTGACGGATGCCAAGCTCGAGTACATTTTCGAACCGTTCACCCAGGAGGACGGCTCATCCACCCGCCGCTTCGGCGGCCTGGGCCTGGGTCTGGCCATCACCCGCCGGCTGGTGGCGCTCATGGGCGGCTCCATCTGCATGGACAGCCGTCCGGGCCAGGGCACGGCCGTGTACGTGACTTTGCGCCTGGATATGGACGTCGCAGGCTGACACGTCAAACGGCCCGCATAAGTCTCCTTACGCGGGCCGTTTTTTTGGCCAATGGCGTGTCCCGGCTACTTCGTCTGGCCGGAACTGATGAAGAGTTCCTTGGCCGTGCCCGGCTCGAACTGGTAGCGGGCGGATTTCTCCCAGAAATACTTGCCGCCGTCGTTTTTAAGCACCCAGAAATCGAAATCCCAGTCCTCGCGGCGATCGCCGTGCTCGTTTAAGGCCAGCCAGCCCGTTGCCCCGTACATGCGCTCGCAGGTCGTCACGAACCCCTGCTTGAACCGGGCGAAATCCGTGGCCCCGCCCACCGACTGGGCCGTGAAAAAGGCCGCCCAGGCCGCATCGTAGGCCACCACGCTCTGGGTGTCGGGGAAGGTGTCGGTCTTCTCCTGGATGCGCCGCTCCACCTGCCCGTAGACATTGGCCCCGCCCTCGCCGTAGCGCGGGCTGGTCAGCCGGACCTTCATGGCCGCGGCCGCGCTCTCCGGGTCCTTGGCAATGGCGTCGAGCATGGCCGTGGCGCTGGAACCGTACCAGCCAAGCCCGGCCAGTTCGGGCCGCTTGGCCGCGGCCTTCAAAATGGGCACGACCTCCTCGCCGCCGACGTAGTAGATGGCCACCTTGGGGGCCTTGCCGCTGCGCTGGGCCTGTCCGACCTGCTTGGCCAGATCATCCAGGATGGGCGTGAAATCCTTGCGGTCCGGGGCATAGCGGCTGCCCGGCAGGGCCTCGCCGCCAAGCTGCTTGAACCGCGCCTTGACGTGCACCGTCATATCGTCGCCAAACCGGTCGCCGCGCCACAAGGGCACAATGGCCGTGGCCCCTTCCTGGCGCATGAGCCCGGTGACCGCCTCGGCCTGATAGGTGTCCGACGGCGAGAGGCGGAAAAGGTTGTCGCCTTTTTTGGATAAAAACGGCCCGGAACTGCCCTGGCTGATGAGCAGGATATTGTTTTTGTCGGCAAATTCCAGACAGGCCTCGGCTTCGTCATCGGAGAAGGGACCGATGACCACCCGAACGCCCCGGCCGGCCAGGGATTTGAGTTTTTCCAGGGCCTGTTCAGGGCTGCTGCCCGTGTTCTCAAAAAGAAATGTGGCTTGTCCGCCCTGGTTTGAGGCGGCCATGTAGGCGTTGATGTCGGCCTGGGCCATATCCAGGGCGACCCGGGAGGTCTTGCCCGACTCGGCCAGAGGCCCGGTTGCCGGCAACAAAACGCCAAAGGTCAGGGGCCCGGCCTTCTGGGCCAGCGCCGTCCCCGCCGCCAGGCCCAGCACCAGCAGGCAGCCGGCCACAACGACAACACCCGACCATGACAGGCCAAAACGACAGAAAACACCCTTCCCATGACCATCCATATCGGCTCCTTGCTCCCGGCCAAACGGGCCGGGCATGGTGTGCAGCATACGCGCTTTCCGGCCATACCCGCAATGCGCCCAAAAAGAAACCGCCCGCGCGGCGACAGCCGCCGCCACAGCAGCCCCAAACGCCGTTTTCCCGGCCCGGCCTCCCCCGCAAAACACGGGGCGGCCCGCCCCCTTTCCAAGCTGCGCCTGTTGACATATAGCCTAGGCGAGTGCAGCTCGCCGGGGGATTCCCGGCCCCAGCCCCCCTGGAAGTCCGATTATGAAAGACCCCGCCGCCGATGTGATGACCGCCGACCTGCGCCGCAAGGCCGAGTCCCTCATTGCCCAGTCGCCAGCCTCGGAGCTGGGCCAGTTGTCCGTGGCGGACATGGCCCGGCTTATCCATGAACTCCGGGTCAACCAGATCGAGCTGGAACTGCAAAACGATGAATTGCGCCGCACCCAGGCCGAACTGGCCGAGACCCGCGACCGCTACGCCAATCTCTACGACTTTGCTCCGGCCGGCTACTTCACCCTTGACCCCCGGGGCGTCATCCTCGAAGCCAACCTCAAGGGGTCGGCCATGCTCGGCATCGCCCGCAGCGAGCTCGTCGGCAAGCCCTTTGTCGTGCGCGTGGCCCGCTCGGACCAGAGCGCCTTTCACACAAGCCTCAGCCGGACCCTGGAGGCCAATTGCCCCCAGACCCTGGAAGTGCGCCTGACCCGGCGCGACGGCAGCCGCTTCACCGCCGAACTGACCACGGAACCGTGGACCGGCTCCAACCCGGACCAACCCGGACGAACCCTGCGCATGATGGTCGCCGATGTCAGCGTCCGCTGCGAGGCCGACGACGCCATGCGCCAGGCCAGCCTTATCCTGGAGGCCAGCCCGGCCTATCTCATCCGCTATCCGGTCGCAGACGGCGAACCCGGGCCGGTGTCCTACGTCTCCTCGAACATCGCCCGGTTCGGATTTTCCCGCGACGCCCTGCTCTCCGGAGCCCGCTCGCCCAAAAGCCTGATCCACCCCGAAGACCGGCAGCGGGTCGAGGCCGCCATGCGCGACTACGCCGCCTCCGGCCGCGACGCCTTTGCCCTGGACTACCGCATCGTGACGCAAAACGGCCAGATCCGCCATGTGACCGACCGCATCCAGTTTAGCCGCGACGCCTCCGGACAGGTCAGTGCCGTCCAGGGACTGGTCCTTGACGTCACCGAAAGCGTCCAGAGCCGGCGCGACCTGGAACTGGTCCTTAATAGCGCCCCCATCCCCATCGTCAAGGTGCGCCTGACCGACAGCGGGGACCGCATCCTTGAATACCAGAATCCGGCGGCCGAGCGCCTGTTCGGTCCCAGTGCCCGGGGACTGTCCTGCAAGGACTACCTGTGCAACAAGGACATCTGTCCGGTGTTAAACGCCGCCTCGGGCGTGGTGCGCGAACGGGAATGCGCCATAAAGACCTTAAACGGCGATCGGATCATGTACAAGACCGCCAGCCGTCTGCCCGGCACGTCCAGCATCATCGAAGCCATGGTTGACGTCACCGAGCTGATGCGCACCCGCGAGCGGCTCACCCGGGCCATGGAGGCGGCCGAAGCCGCCAACCGCACCAAGTCCCAGTTCCTGGCCACCATGAGCCATGAAATCCGCACCCCCATGAACGGCATCATGGGCATGGTCGAACTGGCCATGTCCACGGAACTGACCCCGGAGCAGCGCGACTACCTCGATCTGGCCCGCCAGTCCGCCGTCAATCTGCTGGAAATTATCAACGATATTCTTGACTTTTCCCGTATAGAAGCAGGAAGGATGGAGCTTGGCCACACCCCATTTGCCCTGCGCGACACCATGGGCGTGTGCCAGCGCCTCTACAGCGGGCTGGCCGCCCGCCATGGCAACAGTCTGACCATGACCGTGGCCCCGGACGTGCCAGAGACCCTCATCGGCGACCCCGGCCGGCTGGCCCAGATCGTGGCCAACCTCGTCTCCAACGGGCTTAAATTCACCAAGAACGGCACGGTGCGGGTGCTCGTCCAGCCCGCCCCGGCCATCCACTGCGCCGTGCCCGAACCCGGAACGCCGTCGATGACCCTGCTTTTCTCCGTGGCCGACGACGGCATGGGCATCCCCCGCGACAAACACGGGCGCATCTTCGAATATTTCACCCAGCTCGACGCCAGCCTCAATCGCGGGGCCGGCGGCACGGGCCTGGGGTTGTCGATCAGCAGCAATCTCGTCAAGCTCATGGGCGGGCGGATCTGGGTCGAATCCGAACCGGACCTGGGCAGCACCTTCTTTTTTACCGCGGTGTTCGAAATGCCGCCGGCCCAGCCCGAGCCGGCCCAGACCGCGCCGGCCCGGGCAAAGCACCCGCAGGCGTTGTCCCCGCTGTCCATTTTGCTGGTGGAGGACAATCTCATCAACCAGCTCGTGGCCAAGCGGTTGCTGGAACGGCGCGGCCATGCGGTCACCGCTGTCGACTCCGGCCAGGCCGCCCTGGATCTGTTGGCCACCACACCCTTTCACTGTGTCCTTATGGATGTCGAGATGCCGGGCTTAAGCGGCCTGGAAACGCTCAGGCGCCTGCGCGACGTCGAAACCTTCGGCGACACTGCCGCAACGCCCGTGGTGGCCCTGACCGCCCATGCCATCAAGGGCTACCGCGAGCGTATGCTCGAAGCCGGCTTTGACGACTATGTGCCAAAGCCCATCGATATGAACGAACTCGATGCGGCCCTCGAGCGTATTGCCGCCAGATGACCAGCCCCGGCGGACCGGCGCTGTCCGCCGACCCGCCAAGGAGTCCGCCATGCGAGTGCTCATCGTGGAAGACGATCAGGATGCCGCCGCCTACATGGTCAAGGGCCTCAAGGAATCCGGCTATGTGGTGGACCACGTGGCCGACGGACGCGAGGCCCTGTACCGGGTGGCGGCCGAAACCTACGACGCCGTGGTGGTGGACCGGATGCTGCCCGGGGTTGACGGCCTGACCATCGTCAAGACCATGCGCTCGGCCGGCAACCAGACCCCGGTGCTCATCCTGTCGGCCCTGGGCGACGTGGACGACCGGGTCAAGGGCCTCAAGGCCGGGGGCGACGACTATCTGGTCAAACCCTATGCCTTTGCCGAGCTGCTGGCCCGGCTGGAGGCGCTCCTGCGCCGGGGCCGCTCCGACGCCCCGGACACCATTCTCAAGGTGGCCGACCTGGAGATGGATCTGGTGGGCCGTTCGGTGCGCCGGGCCGGCCAGGCCATCGAGCTCAAGCCCAAGGAATTTTCCCTGCTCGAATACCTCATGCGCCATGCCGGCCATGTGGTCACCCGCACCATGCTGCTGGAAAACGTCTGGGACTATTCCTTCGACCCCCAGACCAATGTCATCGACGTCCACATAAGCCGCCTGCGGCACAAGATCGACAAGGGCCACGACAAGCCCCTGCTCTCCACCATTCGCGGCGCCGGGTACAGTCTGCGTGATCCCAACTAAACTCCTGCGTTCCTCCACCCTTCGCCTGTCCATCCTGCACATGGCCGCCTTCGGCCTGTCGGTGCTGGTGCTCCTGTGGTTTATCTACACCTCGACGGCCGGCTTCATGGAACGCCAGACCGATGAGACCATAAACGCCGAGATCCAGGGGCTGGCCGAACAGTACAGCCAGCTTGGCCTCACAGGCCTTATACGGGTCATCAAGTCGCGCGTGGCCAAGGACAAGGCCGGATCGAGCGTCTACCTGCTCACCGACTGGAAATTCAATCCCCTGGCCGGCAACCTGCCCGAGTGGCCCAAGTTCAAGGACACCGGCTCGGGCTGGTTTGACGCCACCCTGGAGGATACGGAGAATTTCGAGCCGCGCCGGGTGCGGATGCGCTATTTCCTGCTGCCCGGCAATTTCCATCTGGTGGTCGGGCGCGACGTGTCCGAACGGGTCAAGGTGGAGCGGCTCATCATCGATTCCCTGTTCTGGGGCCTGCTCCTGACCGTTGTCCTGGGCGGGGCCGGCGGGGTGCTGACCAGCCGCTGGATGCTCAAGCGCATCGACGTCATCACCAAAGCCAGCCGCGAAATCATGAACGGCGACTTGAGCCGGCGCATCCCCACCCGGGGGGCCGGCGACGAATTCGACCGGCTGGCCGAGAACTTAAACGCCATGCTCGACCAGATCAGCCGGCTCATGGAAGGCGTCAAACAGGTTTCCAACAACATCGCCCACGACCTGCGCGGCCCCTTAAACCGCATCCGCTCGGGCCTGGAAATGTCTCTGGCCGACATCCAGAGCCCCGAGGCCTACCGCGAGGTCCTGGAGCACACCATCCGCGAGATCGACGGACTGCTCCAGACCTTCAACGCCCTGTTGACCATTGCCCAGGCCGAATCCGGGGCGCGCCGCCAGGATTTCACCGACATCGACCTGACCAGCCTGGCCGCCGACGCCGGCGAACTCTACGAACCCGTGGCCGAAGAAGCCGGACTGGCCTTCACCCTGGACCTCGACCCGGACGTCACCGTGCCCGGCAACCGCCATCTGCTCTCCCAGGCCCTGGCCAACCTGCTCGACAACGCCGTCAAATACACCCCGGTCGGCGGGACGGTGAACCTGACCCTGCGGGCCACCCCCACCGGGGCGGAGCTAAGCGTGGCCGACACCGGTCCCGGCATCCCGGCCGAGCACCGCGACCTGGTCCTTGAACGCTTCACCCGCCTGGAATCCAGCCGCAACACCCCGGGCAGCGGGCTTGGCCTGTCGCTGGTGGCGGCGGCGGCCGGGCTCCATCATGCCGAGCTGACCCTGGCCGACAATGCTCCGGGCCTGGTGGTCACCCTGGCCTTTCCGGCCGGCCGGACGAAAAGTTAAATTTTCGTTCATTTTGTGGCCATCCCCGCTTCATATCCGGGTTCTATACGGTAGCCATCGAACGAGGCGAATGGCCCGTTCGACCCAAAAGACACTCAAAACGAACCCTCTGCCTTGTTTCGCCGGATCGGATGGCCCCTCCCATCCCCAGGCGGTCCCAAGGACGCTCTCCCCCTCCTTGACGAAGCCCCCGCTCCCCGGCGGGGGCTTCCTTTTTGTAAAGCGGCGGGGCGCGGATCCGGGTGCGGTTGGGGCCGGTCCGGGACGTGCAAGGGCCTTGGCCGTACCACCGGCCTTGCGCGCCCGGGCCGGGTCGGAAAACCCGCGCTGCGGTGGCGGGGAAGGCAATTCCTAACCAGAATTCATGCAGCCGCCATCGCAGCTTCATGGACCGGCTTTAGATTGTCGGCAACGGGAAGCGGCCACCCCCTCGGCCGCCCCGCCCTTGCCAACAAACAACCCAAAGCCCGCAGCGGTCCCCCTCCCGCCAAAGGCCGAGACGATTGCTCCTCCTCCTCCTCGAAAACAAAACCCCTGCTCCCCGGCAGGGGTTTTGTTTTGCCAAATCCATCGCAGAGTTCATCCGCCATCCATGCCTGCTTCATGATCGGGTCTTATCTGTACATTGACGGGAAAGGCTCCCCCTCAAGCCATACCGTCGACGATCCCGCTTCCGGGCCAACCCCCCGGAGCAGACGTGCTCACAGATTCTCTCCTCCCTCCTTGACAGGCCCCCGCCCCCCCGGCGGGGGCTGCTTTTTTGGCCTGCAACAAAGCCAAACCCGAATCCAACGCCAGCCGCATGAACCTGCAGGCATTTTTCACCGACCCTGTTGATTGCATTTGGATAATATCCTAAAGTCTGGTGAAATCCCGCAAAAGCCCCTGGCCTGCAACCTGTTGGCGGAGGTTCCCGTGACTGCGACTGCATCCGGTTCCGGCGGCGTCCTTGCTGTTCTGCGGCGCTTTTCCCTGTCCTGGCGCTTCGTCCTCCTGTTGGCCCTGTTCACACTGTTTACCGTCGGCATGGTCCTGGCCTTTTCCACGGAATTGCATCGGCTGGAAGAGCATACGGTGCAATCGGCCCAGACACTCATGCTTGACGGGGAACGCCTCAAACTCGCCGTGGCCTCCAATGCCATGGCCGAGGCCATCAGTGCGGCCATCAAAACCGAGAATACCCCGGAAAAACGCCTGGAGACCATTCGGTCCATGGTGGACACCTTTCGCTTTGAAGAAGACAAATCCGGCTACTTCTTCGTCTACCAGGACACGGTCAACGTCGCCCTGCCGCCCAACAAGGCCAACCAGGGCAAGGACCTGGGGGATCTCAAGGACAAGAACAACGTCTACTTCGTGCGCGAACTCAACCAGAAAGCCAAGGCCGGCGGCGGGTTTATCGAGTACATCTTTCCCAAGCCCGGCCAGGGCGACCAGCCCAAGCTGGCCTACGCCACCATGATCCCGGGCACGACGCTGTGGATCGGCACCGGCATTTACATCGACAACATCGACCGGGCCAAGACCGCCATCCGGGCCGACAACGCGGCCCGCATCCGCTCGGCCCTTTTGACCATCGCCGGCAGCGTGGCCGTGGGGCTGGTCATCCTGATCGGGGTCAGCGCCGTCATCATGGTCTCGATCACCAGCCCCATCCGCCAGACCACCGAGGCGGCCATGCTCTGCGCCGCCGGCGACCTGTCCGTGCGCCTGGACGCCCGCGGCAACGACGAAGCCGCCCGGATGCAGGTGGCCCTCAACACCATGGTGGCCACCCTGCGCACCAACATGGACGACATCACGGCCAAGACGGCCGAGGCCGAGGACAAGGCCCAGGCTGCGTTCGAAGCCACCCGTCTGGCCGAGGAAGCCACCCAGAAGGCCGAACGGGCCAAAGCCGAAGGCCTGACCCAGGCGGCCGACCGCCTGGGCGGCGTGGTGTCGGTGGTGGGGACGGCCTCGGCCGAACTGTCGGACCGCATCAGCCAGTCGAGCCAGGGAGCCGAGGACCAGTCCCGGCGCATGACCGAGACGGCCACGGCCATGGAGGAAATGAACGCCACGGTCCTTGAGGTGGCCAAAAATGCCTCCAACGCCGCCGGCACCACCGACGCGGCCAAAGCCAAGGCCGTGGAAGGGGCCGGCGTGGTGACGCAGGTGGTGGCGGCCATTGAGCTGGTCCAGGAGCAGGCCCAAGGCCTCAAGGCCGATATGGACAGCCTGGGCCGGCAGGCCCAGGACATCGGGGCCATCATGAACGTCATTTCCGACATCGCCGACCAGACCAACCTGCTGGCCCTGAACGCCGCCATCGAGGCGGCCCGAGCCGGGGACGCCGGCCGGGGCTTTGCCGTGGTGGCCGACGAGGTGCGCAAGCTGGCCGAAAAGACCATGACCGCCACCAAGGAAGTGGGCGACGCCATCCGGGGCATCCAGGCCGGGGCCAGCCGGAACGTGGGCAACGTGGACGCGGCGGCCGGGGCCGTGGCCAAGGCCACCAGCCTGGCGGCCCAGGCCGGCGAGGCCCTGGCCCAGATCGTCGGATTGGTGGAAAACGCCTCGGACCAGGTGCGCTCCATTGCCACGGCCGCCGAAGAGCAATCCGCCACCAGCGACGAGATCAACCGGGCCGTGGACGCAGTCAGCGCCATTTCCGAATCCAATTCCCGGGCCATGGCCGAAGCGGCCCGGACCGTGGCCGAACTGGCCCGGCAGTCCCAGGAACTGGCGGCGCTCATGGAAGAGCTGGAAGCCGAAGGCCGGGGCGGCAGCAGGCCAAAGGCCCTGGCCTAGGAACCGCGGGGTTGCCCTGCACAGGGCCGGCCGCAGGGGGGCGTGGTGACGGGGAGGTAGCCGGGATCGCAGAGCCACAGGCCTTGGGTTTCCGGGGGTCGCCGGCCAGGGCGGCCGGCGACAGCCGCCCGGAAACCTCGTTTATTCCCGGGGGTCGCCGGCCTCAGGCCGTTTTTCCGCCCATTGCAACAGGGCATCCAGGGCCGGGCACAGGGCCTGCCCCCAATCCGTCAGACGGTACTCCACCTTGGGAGGCACTTGCGGATACAGCGTTCGCAAGACCAGACCGTCGGCCTCCAACTGCCGCAACTGCTGGGCGAGCATCTTGGGGGAAATGCCTGGGATGAGCCGCTCAAGCTCGCTGTAACGCTGGATTTTTCCACCAAACAGGTGGAACACGATGAGCAGCTTCCAGCGTCCCTCAAGCACCTGCAGGGTTTTTTCCACATCCGCCGCCGCCGTTTCGGGCGTATAGGCTTTCCTCATGGGAAGTCCCTCACTTTTCGGTGCGTTCTTGAAGGTTTGCGAGCCAGGGCATAGTTTGGCCGAAAGCCCATTGCAACAAGGAAGGCACCCAAAATGAGCACCCCGCTCCCAAAAGCCGTTGCAGCGTATTTCCAACTGAGCAACGCCGCAGATTTCACCAGGCTCAAACACTGTTTTACCGACACGGCCATCGTGCGGGACGAAGGCCGGGAATACCAGGGACACGCGGCCATCCAGGACTGGATGGCCGCCGCCAGACAGCAATACCAATTTACAACCGAGACAGGCGACAGCGAAATCCTTTTGGACGCTATCCGGGTGCACACAAGGGTTTCCGGCAATTTTCCCGGCAGCCCGGTCAATCTCGACCAGGTGTTTACCCTGTCGGGCGAGCGCATCGCCTCTTTGGAGATCACGCCATGTCCATGAATCTCGAACTTGCGGGCCAGCGCGTCCTGGTGACGGCCGGGACCAAGGGCATTGGCGGCGCTGTGGCCGGGCTCTTTCGCCAATACGGCGCCCGCGTGCTGGCTGTGGCCCGCACAAAACCGGATGATCTGCCGGATGACGCCTTTACGGCCGCGGACCTGACGACCCTTGACGGCTGTACCGCGGTCGCCCGGACGGTTTGCGACCGGCTCGGCGGCGTGGACAGCATCATTCACGTGCTGGGCGGGTCCAGCACCCCGGCAGGCGGTTTTGCCGCCCTGGACGAAGCGGCCTGGCACAGGGAACTGTCCCTCAACCTGTTTCCCGCCGTGCGCCTGGATCGCGCCCTGCTGCCCGGGATGCTGGCCCAGGGGTCCGGCGTCATCATCCACGTCACCTCGATTCAGGATCGCCTCCCGCTCCCGGAGTCCACGACGGCCTATGCAGCGGCCAAGGCGGCGCTGTCAACGTACAGCAAGAGCCTGTCCAAGGAGGTCTCCCCCAAAGGCATCCGGGTCGTGCGCGTCTCGCCCGGCTGGGTCGAAACGGAAGCGGCCGTGGCCCTGGCCGAAAGGCTCGCCACGGAGGCCGGCACCGACTATGCAGGCGGCCAGCGGATCATCATGGACGCCCTGGGCGGCATTCCCCTGGGCCGCCCGGCAAAACCGCTTGAGGTGGCCAATCTCATCGCGTTTTTGGCCTCGCCCCGGGCAGCGGCCATCACCGGCACGGAGTACGTCATCGACGGCGGCACGATCCCGGTGGCCTAGCCGGGAAGGCCCGCCGGGAACCGTCAAGCCCCTATGGCCCGGGGTTCTGCCGGGTGCCCTCAGGCACGGGCGCACACCCCGCCCCTCCAACGACCCAGCCGACAAGGAGCACCCACATGGCTGCCTATCTGATTTTCATTCGCGAGAAAATGCGCGACGAAGCCGAATACGCCCTCTATACCCAGCAGGCTCCCGAAGCCATGCAGGGCCACAACATCACGCCGCACGTCATTTACGGCCCCTGCCAGACGCTGGAGGGAGCCGAGGCCCAAGGCGTTGTCGTGCTGGAATTCGCCTGCGCCGAAGAGGCAAAAGCCTTTTACCACAGCCCGGCCTACCAGGAGGCCTGCAAACACCGGCATCTGGGCAGTGACTATCGGGTGCTTCTCACGGAAGGAATGGAAACAAACCGGCCGGTTGCGCCCTAGCCAGGCCTGCCGCCGAAGCCGGCCCCGGCCGGGGGTGGCCGGGGGCACGTCCCTAGGTCTGGAGCTGGTCGCCGGTCAGGCCGAAGCGGCGGGTGCGGTTTTGGTAGTCGCCAAGGACGGCGTCGAGGTGGGCCGGGGAAAAATCCGGCCAGAGGGTGTCCGGGAAGGCGAACTCGCTGTAGGCCGACTGCCACAGGAGGTAGCCCGACAGGCGCATCTCGCCGCTGGTGCGGATGATGAGATCGGGATCGGGCTGGCCGGCGGTGTAGAGTTCGGCGGCAAGCGCCTCTTCGGTGATGCCGTCCGGCGGCGTGCCTTTGGCGGCAAGCCGGCGGCAGGCCCGAAGGATTTCCTCGCGTCCGGAATAATTGAGGGCCAGATTGAGCGTCATCGCGGTGCAATGGGCGGTCTTGGCGATGACATGGCCAAGCACCTTGCGGGTGGCCAGGGGCAGGTCGTCGATCTCGCCGAGCACCGTGAAGCGGATGGACTGGGTGAGCAGGGTATCGAGCTCGCGGGTCAGAAAGCGCACGAGCAGATCAAACAGGAACTTCACCTCGTCGGCCGGCCGGCCCCAGTTTTCCTTGGAAAAGGTGTACAGGGTCAGATGGCCGATGCCGAGTTCCCGGCAACGGGTGACAATGGCCCGGGCCGACTCGGTGCCGGCCCGGTGTCCCTCGCTGCGGGGCAGCCCGCGCATGGTGGCCCAGCGCCCGTTGCCGTCCATGATGACGGCCACGTGGCGCGGCAGCGGAAGCTTATGGCTGTCCAGGGCTAGATCTCCATGATTTCCTTTTCCTTCTTGGAAAAGGCCTCATCGGTTTTGACAATATAGCTGTCGGTGAGCTTTTGCACGTCTTCCTGGCCCTTGTGCTGGTCGTCTTCGTTGATCTTCTTGTCGTTCTTCTTTTTCTTGAGGGCCTCGTTGGCGTCGCGGCGGATGTTGCGCACGGCCACCTTGGCTTCCTCGGTGTGCTTCTTGCCCACCTTGACCAGATCCTTGCGGCGCTCTTCGGTCAGGGGCGGAATGGAAATGCGGATGACCTTGCCGTCGTTGACCGGGGTGAGGCCCAGGTCGGACTTCATGATGGCCTTTTCGATGTCGGCAAAGGCCTTTCTGTCCCAGGGCTGGATGGTGATGGTGCGGCTGTCGGGCGTGGCCACCGAGGCCAGCTGGTCGAGCTGGGTCATGGTGCCGTAATAGTCCACCCGCACGCCATCAAGCAGGGAGCTTGAGGCCCGGCCGGTGCGCAGCCGGGAGAATTCCTTCTCCAGGGTGGCCAGCACCTTTTTCATCCGCTCTTCGGCGTCCTTGAGCACTGCCTGCATGTTATTCGCCTCCTCTGACAACGGTGCCGACGGGCTCGCCCGTGAGCACCCGGCTCAGGTTTCCTGCGGTAAACATGTTAAAGACCACGATGGGCATATGGTTGTCCATGGCCAGGCTGATGGCGGTGGTGTCCATGACCCGCAGCCGTTTTTCCAGCACGTCCATATAGGTCAGTTCGTCGAACTTGACGGCATCGGCGTGCTTGGCCGGGTCCTTGTCGTACACGCCGTCGACCTTGGTTCCCTTGAGAATGGCCTCGCTTTTGAGCTCCATGGCCCGAAGCGCTGCGGCCGTGTCCGTGGTGAAGTACGGATTGCCGGTCCCGGCCGCGCAGATGACCACCCGTCCCTTGTCCAGATGGTGCAGGGCGCGGCGGCGGATATAGGGTTCGCACACCTCGCGCATGGTGATGGCCGACATGACGCGGGTGGACAGTCCCTGCTTCTCCAGGCCCTCCTGGACGGCCAGGGCGTTTAACACCGTGGCCAGCATCCCCATGTAGTCGGCCGAAGACCGGTCCATGCCGGCGGCCTGCTCGGAGACGCCGCGAAAAATATTGCCGCCGCCGATGACCAGGGAAATCCTGGCCCCAAGGGCCGTGGCGTCCACGATCTCCCGGCAGAAATTGGTGATGGTCTGGTTGTCGATGCCAAAGGGCCGACCACCGGCCAACGCTTCGCCGCTGATCTTAAGCAAAACCTGGGAAAATCGCAAATTCGACATGGGGCACCTCGTGATGATGGGAGGAGAAATCCGTCCGTTGCCAGGCCTTGCCCGCCGCACCGCCCACTCCCGGACTGTTTTTTTGACGCTCCGGGGAGGCGGGGCAGCCCGGGGGCAGCCGACAACAAACCCGTGTCCGCCCCCTCCCGGAACAGACCGGCGACGCCAGCGCCCGACCGGCCGGAAGGCGGGACCGCCTGCGCCCAGGCAGACGATCCCGGCCATCATGCCCGGCTCGGGCGAGAATGCAAGGAGAACCGCCAAACAAGGCGACTCCAAAAAAAACGGGCCTTGCGGCCCGTTTACGAATCGGTGCGTGGTCTCCTAGGCGCTCTCGCCCAGGGCCATGCGGGTATACCGCCCGATCTGGACGTTTTCGCCCAGGACGCCGATCAGGTCGTTTAACAGGTCACGGATGGTGACCTTGTCGTCCTTGATAAACGGCTGGTCGAGCAGGCAGATTTCCTTGTAGAACTTCTTCACGCGGCCTTCGACGATCTTCTCGGCAATGGCTTCGGGCTTGCCCTCTTCCATGGCCTGATGCTTGAAGATCTCTTTTTCCTTGGCCAGCAAATCAGCCGGAACGTCTTCAGGAGCCAGACAGACCGGGTTGGCCGCGGCAATCTGCATGGCCACGTTCTTGGCGAACTCGACAAAGCGCTCGGAACGGGCCACGAAGTCCGTCTCGCACTTGATCTCGACGATGACGCCAAGCTTGCCTGTGGAGTGGATATAGGAGCCGATGACGCCTTCGGAGGTGTCACGGCCGGCCCGCTTCTGGGCCTTGGACAGTCCCTTCTCGCGCAACCAGGCGATGGCTTTTTCTTCGTCGCAGTTGCACTCGCCAAGGGCCTTTTTGCAATCCATCATGCCCGCGCCGGTCTTGTCGCGCAGGGCCTTCACGCTAGCAGCGGAAATGGCCGACATGGGGGAATCCTCCTACTCGTCGGTGGTTTCGGGAGCGATTTCGGGAGCAGCTTCAGTAGCCGCAGCGACCGGCTCGACAGACTCGGGCTTTTCGTCCTTGTCCATGGCCGCTTCAATGTCGACGTCCTTGTTCTGGGCCGCACCCTCGAGGCAGGCCTCGGCAATGCTGGTGGCAAACAGCTTGATGGCCCGGATGGCGTCGTCGTTGCCGGGGATCACGTAGTCGATGACGTCGGGATCGCAGTTGGTGTCAACCACGGCCACGATGGGGATACCGAGCTTGCGGCATTCCTGGACTGCGATTTCCTCGCGCTTGGGGTCGATGATAAAGGCAGCCTGGGGCAGGCGGTCCATGTGCTTGATGCCGCCGAGGTTGGCATTGAGCTTGGCCACTTCGCGGCCCATCATGACGATTTCCTTTTTGGGGAAACGCTTGATGGTGCCGTCTTCGAACATGCGCTCCAGGAGCTTCATGCGGTCGATGCTTTTCTTGATGGTCTGGAAATTGGTCAGCATGCCGCCCATCCAGCGGTTGGTCACGGCGTACTGGCCGACGCGGTCGGCTTCCTTGCGCACAGACTCCTGGGCCTGGCGCTTGGTGCCGACGAAAATCACGCGGCCGCCGCCGGCCACCACGTCGGAAATGAAGTCGTGGGCTTTCTGGTACAGTTTCACGGTCTGCTGCAGATCGATGATATGGATGCCGTTTCTGGCCCCGAAAATGAACGGGCGCATCTTGGGGTTCCAACGGCGCGTCTGGTGTCCGAAGTGGACACCGGTCTCCAGCAGCTGTTTCATGGAAACGTAAGGCATGAAAACTCCTTGGGTTTTCCCTCCGCCCCGCCCGAGCAACCGGACCGTCCGGCACCCAGGATCAACAGGCAGGGCGTGCGTGTTTGGTGAACAGCGGCTTGTAGTCCGCTTTTTGGAAAATGGCAAGCGGCAAACGGCCGCTTATTGCAGGGGGGTGGCTTCGGGCTCGGCCCGGACAGGATTGATGAGCACGCCCACGCCGTCGATCTCCACCCGCACCTCGTCGCCCGGGGCAATGGGGCTTGGCCCGGCCGGCGAACCGGTCAGGATCACGTCGCCCGGCAGCAAGGTCATGACCGAGGAGACGAACTGCACCAGGGCAAAGGGCGAAACCACCATGTCGCGGGTGGTCCCTTCCTGGACGAGCCGGCCGTTTACGAGCATCCGCAGGCCCAGGGCCGAGGGGTCTTCCACGTCGGTTTCGATCCATGGGCCGATGGGGGCAAAGGTGTCATAGCCCTTGGCCCGGCCAAGCGTCTCGTCGTGGGCGCGCAGGTCCACGGCGGTGACGTCATTGGCGCAGGCATAGCCGAACAGGCATTTGGGCACATCGGCCAGGGCCACGTTGCGGCAGATGCGGCCGATGACCAGGGCCAACTCGCCCTCGGCCTCCACCCGGCTCGAAGTCCGGGGCAGCACAATGGGCTGGCCGGAGCCGACAACGCCTGAAGGCGGCTTTAAAAAAAGCATGGGGGCGTCGACGGCGTCCCGGCCCATCTCGCGCAGGCGGCTGCGAAAATTGCCGGCGGCGCAGACCACCTTCGAGGGCGTCACCGGCGGCAGCACGGCCACCTCGGCCAGCGGGATGGGATCGGTCAGGCCCAGGCTGCGGTCGAGGCAGACCACGGCGCTGTCCTCGACTACAAGCTGGGCGTAAAAAGCGGCGTCGCCATGACGCACCCGAAGCACCTTCATGCGGCGTTCTCCCTCACAGGGTGATGACCAGCGGCACCACCACCGGGTCGCGTTCGAGAATCTTGCGGAAAAACCGCCGCAAGGCAGAGCGGATGCGCTCCTTGAGCAGATCGGACTGGCCCGGGGGCACGTTTTCATAGATGTCGAGCACGATGCATTTGGCGTCTTCCAGCACGTGGCTGTAGTGCTGCTCGAAAACAAAACCCTTGGAGAGAATGTTGGGGCCAAAGGTCAGTTCGCCGGATTTCTCGTCCACCACCAGGACCACGATGACCAGGCCCTCGCCGGCCAAAAGCTGGCGTTCCTTGAGCACGGTGGCCCCCACGTCGCCGACGCCCTTGCCGTCAACGTAGATGTG
Organism: Desulfovibrio sp. DV; assembly: GCF_001936595.1. GTDB lineage: Bacteria > Desulfobacterota > Desulfovibrionia > Desulfovibrionales > Desulfovibrionaceae > Solidesulfovibrio. The sequence continues at coordinate 12,843 of NZ_MLBG01000018.1, read as the reverse complement.
CTCGACCGGGATGGCGTCTTCCATGCGGATAAGCCCGCCGCCGAAGGTCACGGGCTGGCCGTCCTCGATCACCAGGGCCCGTTCCGGGGCCACGCCGCAGGACACCGCGATGCGGGCGTGCTTGACCAGATGGCGGTACTCGCCGTGGATGGGGATGAAAAACTTGGGCGAAACCGTGTGCAGCATGAGCCGCAGTTCCTCGGCATGGGCGTGTCCCGAGGCGTGGATGGCCTGGACGCGCTCGTAGAGGACCTCGGCCCCGAGCTTGTAGAGGCGGTTTATGAGCCGGGTTATGGCCCGGATGTTGCCGGGAATGAAGCGCGAGGACAAAAGGACGGTGTCGCCCTTCTGGATTTTCACCTGCCGGTGTTCGCCGTAGGCCAGACGCGACAGGGCCGAGAGCGGCTCGCCCTGGGAGCCGGTGACCAACAGCACCACCTGATGGTCGGGCAGGCCCGGCAGCTCGTCCAGGCTGGCCTCGGTGCCGGGCGGGATGCGCAGATGGCCCAGTTCCCGGGCGATCTCGATGTTGGTGAAAAGGCTCTTGCCCGAGACCGCCACCTTGCGCCCGGTGGCGTGGGCCAGGTCGAAGACTTCCTGCATCCGCTGGATATGGCTGGAAAAAAGCGTCACCACGATGCGCCCGGCAGCATCGGTGAAGATGTCGCCCAGGGCGGCCTTGATTTCGCGCTCGGTCAGCGCAAAGCCCTCGCGCTCGGCATTGGTGGAGTCGGACAAAAGCAGGGTGACGCCCGGCTTGGCAAAGCGCTTTATGGCCTCAAGGTCGGTGGCGTGGCCGTCAAGGGGATTGCGGTCGATCTTGAAATCGCCGGTGTGGACGATGCGCCCGGCCGGGGTCTCGATGCCCAGGCCAAAGCCGTGGACAATGGAATGGCAGACCGGGAAAAAGGTGACGCGAAAATCGCCCAGGGTCACCACATCGCCGGCAGCCACCGGTTCAAACCGGGTGAATTCCCGCAGGCTGTGCTCTTCGAGCTTCTTGCCGGCCAGGGCCAGGGTGAATTTCGAGCCATAAAGGGGCGCGTCGCAGGAACGCATGAGCCAGGGCAGGGCGCCGATATGGTCCTCATGGCCATGGGTGAGGACAATGCCCTTCAACTTGTCGCGGTTTTGCAAAATGAAATCAAAACGTGGAATGACCACGTCGATACCGAACAGGGAGTCGTCGGGAAACATCAGGCCGCAGTCCACAACGATCATCGAATCGCCGGAAACAAGGGCCATGCAGTTCAGCCCGATTTCGCCGAGGCCGCCCAAGGGATAGAGGGTCACGGCGGGGGACGAATTCATGAGCGCATCTCCTGGTAGGCCGCGTCCATGCGGTCCCAAAGGTCGTTTTTAAAAGTCTCGCGCTGTTTGAGCGAATAGGCGGCAGCGGCGTCAAAAGGCGGCAAGGCCCGGATCCGCACCACACCGGGGGTGAGTTTGCGGCCGTGCTTGGCCAGGATGTTCCCGGAGCCGGACACGATGATCGGGGCCACCTGGGCCCGGCACTTGAGCGCCACGATCATGCCGCCGGTTTTAAAATCCTGAAGCCGGGAATAATCCATGGACCGCGTGCCTTCCGGAAAAACCAGCAGCCCAACGCCGCTGTCGACCAGATTGACCGCTTCCTGGATGGACTCCATGGCCTTTCGCCGGTTGCCCCGGTCGATGGACACATGGCCCATGCGGCGCATGGCCGGGCCGAACACCGGGATGGCAAACAGGCTTTCCTTGGCCAGGAAACGGAAATTGTATCCCGGCAGCGCCGCGAAAAGGATCGGGATGTCCATGTGGCTCTGGTGGTTGGCCATGAAAATATACGTGGCCTTGGGGTCCAGCGCCGACAGGTCGGCCTCGATGCGCACGCCCGCCGTCCACAACAGGCATTTGGCCCATTGGCATTCAAACCAGTGGGAGAGCAGGCCGTCCCGGCCCACGCGGGCGAACAACCAGCACATACTGCTGAAAAAAAAATGTCAGCGGAGCGACCGCCAATTTGAACAGCAAAGCTCGCATACACCACGTCCGTTTGCACGTTGCTCGGGGCCTGCCCGGGGATGGGGATGGCCGGGCCGTTTTCCATACTAGTTTCGCCCGCCAAAAAAATCCAGTCTCGCGGCCGGCCCGGTGGTCGATTCCCCCGGCTGCGGCCTTGCATCGATTATCCTTTTTTGGCAACACGGAAACCGACATGCCCTGTTTGCCGGGCACGCCCAAAGGGGACCAGCATGAAAATTCTCATCGTGGACGACGACCACCTCTCCCGCCTGACCCTGGAAGCCACCCTGTCCAAGTTCGCTCCCTGCACGTGTGCGGAAAACGGCAGCGAGGGCCTCGACCTCTATACCCGGGCCCTGGACGCCGGCGAGCCGTTTTCCGTGGTGTTCATGGACATCCAGATGCCGATCATGGACGGGCACACCGCCCTGACCGCCATCCGCAGCCTGGAGCGAGAACGGGGCCTGGCGCCGGGCAGCGAGGCCAAGGCGGTGATGATCACCTGCCACGACGACGTCAAAAATGTCGCAACCTCTTTTTTCAAGGGCAATGTCACCTGCTACTTCACCAAGCCCTTCAACCTGGCGACCATGGTGGCAACACTCAAAAAAGAGGCGGTGTTGTAGGGCTCGGGGCAGACCGCAAATTTCCCAAAAAAGATTTTACAACGTCACAGAGAGGGGATACCTCCTGAAGATGACTCCGGAATATGCCGCGTATCTGCCGGTTTCCCCCACGACGACCGGCCAGTGCCGCAAGGAGAGAATATGTCGCTGAAAAAAAAGCCGCTCAAAAGCAAACCCGTCTGCAAGGTCACCTTCACCCTGTCCAAGGAACAAGCCAAGGGTGCCGGCACCGTGCATCTGGTCGGAGAATTCAACGACTGGGACATCCATGCCGCCCCCATGCGCCGGCAAAAAGACGGTTCCTTCACCGCCACCCTTGACCTGGACACCGGGCGCGAATACCAATTCCGCTACCTGATCGACGGGGAAATCTGGATCAGCGACCCCGAGGCGGACAAATACGCCTTCAGCCCGTTTGGCGACTGCGAAAACTCCGTGGTCCTGGTCTAGCGTCGGCAGCCGGCCGGACCGGCCCTGCGCAACCCCGGGGAGCCCCCGGCCGTTTCGCGCCGGCTTTCCCCGCCCGGGCGCGGGATAACCCTTCCCCAGCCTGCCCATGGCCGCCCGGATACGAACCGTCTGCCTCATCCACTCCTCCCTGGCCGGGGCTTTTTCCCGCCTCGGGGTGGCTGCCGTGGCCCTTGATCCGCCCGCGGGCACGGCCAGCCTGCCGCGCCTCCTGGCCGATCTGCCCGAGCCGCCCGACTGCGTCATCCACCAGGAACATCTCGGCAAACGGTTCGTGCTGACCGACATCGAGGCCGCCCCCTGCCCCACCATTTTCTGGGCCCGCGACCCCCATCTCAATTTTTTCTGGCAGGGCCACTACGCCCGGCAGTTTTCCGCCACAGCCAGCACCCAGCCCCATCTGCTCGACGCCTTTGCCGCGGCCGGAGCCGCCCGGACCGCCTGGATCACCTGGAACGGGGTCAGGCGGCCCTTTGCCCCCTTTGCCGGGCGCAGCCGGGACATGGCCTTTGTCGGACGCGTCACCGCCCTTCGCCGCCGCCGCCAGTGGTTTGCCGACCATCTGGCCGCCGCCGGGCTCACGCCCTGCCAGGACGCCTACGGCGTGGCCCATGGCCGCGGTCTACGCCGATGCCCGGGTCGCCCCCAACGAGTGCATTGCCGGCGAGGTCAACCAGCGCCTGTTCGAAGCCGCCTCCTGCGGCTGCCTGCCCATTTCCGAACGCAGGCCCGAGGCCGTGGCCGAACTGTTCGCGCCGGGCCGCGAGGCCCTGTACTACGACGACGTGCTGGAACTCGACGAGCATCTCCGTTTTGCCGCCGCCCATCCCGGACTGGCCGAAAAAATGGGCCGGGCCGCCCACGCCGCCGTGGAAGCCCGCCATCTGCCCGAGCACCGGGCCGCGGCCTTGCTCGCCCTGGCCGCCGAGGCCGGCAACGCCCCGGGCAGCCCGGTCACCGGTCCGGCCGCAGCCGAAGCCACGGCCCTGACCTTTTTCCGCCTCTTGCGCAGCGGCCAGACCTCCCTGCCCCGGCAAGCGGTCTGGGACCGCCTGGCCGCGGCCCCGCCCAGCCCGGCCGTGGTCATGGCCATGCTCCACATGGCCGCAGACACGGACGACCGGACCCTTCTCCCCCAACTGGCCGGCGTGTGCCTGGCCCGGCCCGATCTGGCCGCCAATGTCCAGGCGGCGGCCCTGGCCTGCGCCGCCTGCTGGCGGATGGGCGACCCGGAAGGGGCCAGACGGGCCTACGCCGCCTATGTGGGCGCAACCGGCCGGGTCCGGGCGGTCCGCCTCCACGACGCCTTTGACTATCTGCTCTTTTTCGCCGCCGCCCTCGAAGCCGGAGGATACGACGCCGCGCCGGGCATGGTCTTCGACCCGGACCGCCATCTGCCCGAAAACGCCGCCGAGTGCCTGCTTGCGGCCAAGGTGCTGCGCCCGGACGCCCTGGAGGTCGACCGCCGGCTGGCCGGGATACTGCGCCGCCTGCCCGGAACCCAGGCCGAGCAGGTGGGGCTTTTGTCCAACCTGTCCCTCCACCGCCGAAACGACTGGCCCCTTGGCCTGGAGCTGGCCCAGGCCAATCTGGCCGCCTATCGCCGCGAACCCGGCCTTGAGGAGGCCATGGCCGCGGCCCTGGCTGCCGCCGGCCAGGGCCAGCTGGCCCGCTTCTCCCGGCGGCTGGCCCTGGGCGATCCGGCCGGACGGCTGCGGGCCGAACTGGCCGCCCGGGGCCTGCCCCTGCCGCCCCTGGAGGCCGCCCCGTGAGCCGGCCCCTTCGCGTGGTCCATTTTTCCACCACCCCGCTGGCCGGGATGCCGCTGCGTCTGGTTGCCGCCCTGGCCCGCCACGCCGGCCTTGACGCCCGCCTGGTGGACACCACCCGGTTCGGGCTGTTCGGCCAGGACGTGGTCTTTGACGAGACGCCAAAGCTGGCCCTGGCCCTGGCCGAGACCGCCGACGTCATCCATCTGCACAACTACCTGGCGCTGGACTCGAAAGCCTTTGCCCCTCTCGATTTCGCCGCCCTGGCCCGGCGCGGCGCGGCCGTGGTGCGCCAGTTCCACAGCACCCCGGCCCTGGTGGCCGGGACCATGGGCATCCCCGTCTCCGAATTGCTGGCCGATCCCCTGCCGGCCCTGGTCATTGCCCAGTATCCCGAGCGCCTCTATCCCCGGGCCTGGGTGGTGCCCAATTTCGTGCCCGAGGACGAACCCGGCTACCTGCCGGCCGACGGCCCGCCGGCTGTGGACGTCTTTTTCAGCCACACCAAGACGGTCGGGGCCTTCGAGGACCGCTGGAACACCAAGGCCGCGCCGGAAACGGCCGCCCTGCTCGGGCAGCTTGGCCGCGCCCGGGGCGTTACCTGCGACATCGTCACCGGCCTGCCCCTGGCCGAGGCCCTGGCCCGAAAAAGCCGGGCCAGAATCGTCATCGACGATCTGGCCAGCGGCAGCTACCACTTAACCGGTCTGGAAGGGCTGGCCCTGGCCAAGCCGGTGCTGGCCTTTCTCGACGGCCGCTGCCTGGAACTGTTGGCCGCCTTTGCCGGCACGCCGCGCTGCCCCTTTGTCAATGTCCGGCTGGAAGACGCCGGCCCGGTCCTTCGGGCGCTCCTGGACGATCCCGAGGCGGCCGACGCCGTGGGACTGGCCGGACGCGACTGGCTGACCAGCCATTTTTCCGCCAAGACCCGGGTGGCCTATTATCTGGAAGCCTACGAGCGGCTGCTGCGCGATCCGGCGAGCCTTCGCCGCCAGCCGGCCCTGGCCCTGGACCGGGCTGCGGCCCGGTTTTTCGCCGTGGCCCTGCCCGAGGCCATACACGCCGCCCGGCGGGAAACGCATCTGGCGGCAACCGGCCACCCGTCCCCGCCCTTTGCCACGGGCCGCGACTTTCGGCCCTGGCGCTACTCCCAGAAAAGCCATTTCGCGGCCATGGACCCGCCCCCGGAGCTGGCCTTTCGCGACGCCGGGCTGGCCGATCTCAAGCACTACCAGCATCTGCTGGCCTGGCATGTGCTGTCGTCCTCGTTACCGGCCGGGGCCAGGGTGCTGGAAATCGGCGGCGGCGTCTCCCCTCTGGGACGGGCCTTGGCCGGGCGCTTTGCCTACACCAATCTTGACCCCCTGGCCGGAACCGGCAACGGCCCGACCGGCCTGCCGGCCAACCATCCCGGCCGGCTGGTGCGCGCCGCCCTGGGGGATTTTTCCAGCCAGTTGCCGGACGCCGGCTTTGACGCCGTGGTCTCGGTCTCGGCCCTGGAGCATGTGCCCGAAGACCCGGAGGTCTGGCGCGCCCTGGCTGCCGATCTGGCCCGGCTGGCCCGGCCGGGGGGGCTCCATCTGCACCTCTTGGACGTGGTGGCCAAACCGGACGGCCCCTGGACGTGCGGTTTCCTGCCCTACCTGCTGGCCCGGCTCGGCCGGCAGGACGAACTGACCCCCTTTGCCGCCATCGCCGCCGACCCGGACTGGCACCACCTGTCCCGGGCCGCCTACGAGCGCAACTGGCTGCCGGTCACCGGCATCCCCTTTGCCGCCTTTGGCCGGGCCTTTTCCTGGAATCTCTCTTTTACGGCCGAAGAACTCACCCCGGAGCCGGACGCCGTCCCGGGCCACGCCCCGGCAGCGGCCATGGCCCGCGACGCCGTCGCCGCCCTGGCCTTGCCGGAAATCCTCAGGCGCACGCCCCTGCCGGCCATCCGGCTGGCCACGCCCTCGCTCAACCAGGCCCCCTTTCTGGCCGCCGCCCTGGACAGCGTGCTCTCCCAGAACTATCCGGCCCTGTCCTATGTGGTCCTGGACGGCGGCAGCACCGACGGTTCGGCCGCCATCATCCGCCGGGCAGCCCCCCATCTGGCCGCCTGGCGCAGCCGGCCCGACGCCGGCCACTACCCGGCCGTGGCCGAGGGGCTGGCCGGCAGCGACGCGGCCATATGCGGCTGGCTCAACGCCGACGACCTGCTCCACCCCCAGGCCCTTTTGAAGGTGGCCGACGCCTTTTTGTCCGCTCCTGCGGTCCGCTGGATCACCGGCCGGCCCACGGCCTTTGACGCTGCCGGGTGCGTCACCTGGGTGCGCCCGGACCTGCCGGCCTGGAGCCCGGAGGTCTTTTACGACGGCGACTTCCGGGCCTTTATCCAGCAGGAGAGCACCTTTTTTAGCCGGGAACTGTGGCAGGCCGCCGGGGCCGGCTTTGACCCTGACTTTCCCCTGGCCGGCGACTTCGATCTGTGGCTGCGTTTTTTCAAGCTCACCCGGCTCACGACCGTGGACCGCCTGATCGGCGGCTACCGCCGCCACGGCAGCAACCGGGCCGTGGTCCTCCACGAGCAGTACATGGCCGAGGTTACGCACAGCCTGTGCCGCCATCGTCCCCATTTCTTCCCGGCCAAGGAGGTCTAAGCCGTATGCGTATCGGAGCCCTGGTGCCGGCCCGAATGGGGTCCAGGCGTCTGCCCGGCAAGAACATCATCGACCTTGGCGGTGTGCCGCTGGTGTGCCGCACCCTGGACGTGCTCCTGGCCAGCGGCGTCTTTTGCGACGTGACCGTATCCACCGAAAGCAGGGCCGTGGCCGCCCTGGTTGGCCAACGCTATCCGGGGGGCGACGTCCGGGTCCTCATGCGGCCCGAGGCCCTGGCCGGCGACGACGCACCCCTGGCCCAGGTGGCCGATCATTATGTGGAAAACCGGCCCGAGCTTGACTGGGCCGGACTGTTCATGCCGACCTTCCCCTTTCGCCGCACCGAGCGCCTCCATGAAGCCGCCGCCGCCATCCACACCGGCTATGCCCTGCGTGTCCAGGCCGTGCGTCCGGAACAGCACTGGGACCGCGACTATTTCTTTCCGGTCCCTGGCGGCGTGGCCCCGGTCTTTGCCGGTTTTCCCAACCTGCTGCGTTTTTCCTCCACCAGCTACATGCTGTGGCGGCGCGAAACCCCGCACATCCAGGCCATGCACCTGGGCTACCGCCTGGGCGAGCGGGAATACCGGCTGGATGTGACCCTGCCCGAGACCGTGGACATCGACACGGCCGACGATCTCGCCCTGGCCGAAAAAATCCTGGCCGGCGCGCACTACCGCCAGACCACCGTCACCACCCACGTGGTTGGCCCCTGGTTCGTCCAGACCCCGGCCGGGGCCGATCCAGAGGCCTTCCTGGCCTGGCTCGGCCCCGAGGCCCTGGCCGATCCGGCGGCCCCGCCCCTTGTTCTCCAAAAGCCGGCCCCGCCCCTTTTCACCGCCCGTCTGGTCAGCGACCTGCCGGAACTGCATTTTTTAAACCCCGACGCCAAGGCCCACACCTGGTCGCCGCGCTATGTCGCCACGACCAATACCGCCCACTGCCTGCCTGTCTACCAGCACAGCCCGTGCTGGCGGGTCATCGCCCGGACCGCGCCGGACCACGCCGCGCCCCGGCTAGTTGACCGAAGCGGCCTTGGCCGGCCCATGGCCGCCGCTGACTGCCTGATTGCCGCTTCCCGGGTCCGCTTTGCCGCCGACATGGCGCAAGAGCCCTTTTACCAAGGGGCCTACGTCCTTACAGAATAAGGCCGCGCGACCTCAAAAAAAAGCGGCCCGGAATCTTGCCGCAACAAGGTCCCGGGCCGCTTATAAGCGCGGTTTTCCAAAGGCCACGGCCCTTTGGCTGCCGATCTCTTCCCGTCTTTTCCTGCTTTACTTCCGCGCACCGACTTGGCAACGCGCACCGTCAGATCAAACACCCCCACGTGGGATCCAAGGCACTGCCCTTTGGCCGCCGGAGGCGCTCCCCTCTCCTCTCTTACCCCCAGGCTACGCCCCCTGGCCGCTGCTGACGCCGGCGGCGGCGAAGGTGGCCATGTCGTTGTAGATGTTGGCGCTGGCCCGGAGCAGGAACAGGGCCAGGGCCGAGCCGGTTCCCTCGCCCAGGCGAAGGCCGAGGTCGAGCAGCGGCTTTTGGCCCATGGCGGCCATGATGGCGGCGTAGCCGGGTTCGGCCGAGGCGTGGCTTAAAAAGGCGTAGTCGGCAACGCTCGGGCAGATGGCCCGGGCGGCGGTGTAGGCGGCGGTGGAAATGAATCCGTCCACGGCAATGGGCAGGCGGTTGGCGGCAGCGCCCAGGACCAGCCCGGCCAGACAGGCGATTTCCAGACCACCCAGGGCGGCCAGGATGCCTACCGGATCGCCGGCGGCCACGACGTCGCTGTGGCGGGCCAGACCCTGGCTGATGACCTCGGCCTTGCGGCGCACGCCATGGGGATCAAGGCCGGTGCCGGGACCGGTGATGGCCTGCGGGGCCAGGCCCAGGTAGGCGCAGAAAAGGGCGGTGGAGGGTGTGGTGTTGGCAATGCCCATATCGCCGGTGCCCAGGGCCATGAAGCCTTCGGCGGCGGCCTCGTCGGCCAGGGACACGCCAAGGAGCAGGGCCTCGGTGCACACGGCGCGGCTCATGGCCGGGCCGGTGACGAAATTGGCCGTGCCCGAGGCCACGCGCGCTCCGGCAAAACGGGGGTGGGCGGCAAAGGGGTCGCCCAGGCAGCCGGCGTCCACCACCCGGATGTCCACGCCGGCAGTGGCGGCCAGGACATTGATGCCGGCCCCGCCGGTCAGGAAATTGGCCACCATCTGCCGGGTGACTTCCTGGGGAAACAGGCTGACGCCCTCTTCGGCCACGCCGTGGTCGCCGGCGCAGACATAGATGCGGGCCGGATCGGCCACCGGGGTCTGGCCGCCGCGGATGGCAAACAGGCGCTCGGCCATTTCTTCCAGACGCCCAAGGCTGCCGCGCGGCTTGGTCAGGTTGTCGAGATGGGCCTTGGCCACGGGAACGAGGGCCGGGTCGACGGGCCGGATGGCGGCCAGGACATCGGACAGGGTGCGGGACATGGATACTCCTTTGCACGTTTCAAACATCGGGCGGCCGGAAGGTGATCCTTCCGGCCGCCTTTTCGTCTTGGCAGCACCGATTCGGGGCTGGCCGGCGTCACTGATTAAGCAGCAGCAGATCGGTTGCCGGCCCGGAGACGGCCTTGGCCGGCAGGGGGACGTACCAGACGCCCCGGCCGTGGGTGAAGGCGTACAGCCGTTTGGACACGGATTCAACCACCAGGGATTCGGTGATGACATTGGCAAAGCCGGAATTTTCCACAGCCCAGGTGGTGCCGCCGTCGAGACTGGCGAAAATGCCGAGGTCGGTGCCGACGTAGAGGCGGTTTCGGAAATTGGGGTCGATGACGATGCCAAAGGTCGGGATGTCGGGCAGGGCGGTTGCTCCCGTGCCGGTGATAGTGGTCCAGGTCGCGCCCCGGTTGCTGGATTTGAGCACGTGGGGCTGCCCGAAGTTGGAGCAGGTGGCGTAGAGGATGTTGGAATTGCCGGGATCAAAGGCCAGGGCGGCGATGTTGCCGTCAACGGGCTTGGTGGAAGTCCAGGCGGTTGCGCCGGTGGTGGACAGGGCCGTGGTGGACACGAAGACGGAGCCTTTGTTCGTGCCCACGGCGACGATGTTGGAATTGCCCGGAGCCACGGCGATGGCGCTGACCGTGCCGTCGCCGGCAAGAGCGGAGCTGGCCTGGGTCCAGGCGTCCGCACCATTTATGGTGCGCCAGAGCGTCTTGCCGCCGGTCCACAGGTTGGCCGGGTTGTTGGGGTCCATGGTAAACGGCGCAATAAAGGCGAAATTGGCCGAGGCTTCGGTGATGCCGGTGGTTGCCTGGGTGAAGGCCGTGCCACCGTTGATGGAACGCTGGAGGCTTAGATTGGTATATTCGCCGTAAAGGGTGTTGGTGTTTTGCGGATTGACGGCCACCCCGCCGCCGTCGCCGCCAAGCAGCGTGGTCCAGGCGTTGGTGCCGGCCGCTATGGTCCCCCGCGTGGTGCCGTTGTCCTGGGCCCCGCCAAAAAAGGACGTGCCGCCGGGGTAGACCGCGCCGTAATAGTACTGGGTGATGCCCAGGCCATTATTAAGGCTCACCCAGGTGACCTTGGATGCCGCGTCCGAACAGGTTTCGGTTGTGGTGTCGGCCCGGGCGTCGTCGGTGCGGTACAGGCCGCCGTCGTTGCCGCTGTAGAGCGTCTTGTTGCTGTCGCCATTATAGTTCGGGTGAAAGACCAGCACATGGTGGTCGGCATGGTTGTAGGCGGCCTTGCTGGTATTGGCCCACCAGACCGAAGCCAGTCCCCAGGAGACGCCGCCGTTGTTGGAGCGGAAGAGGTCGATGCCGCCGGTCCAGACAATGTTGGGATTGATCGGGTCCACGGCAATGACGTTGTCGTACCAGCCCTGGTTGGCGTAGGTGTCCGAGGCTTCACACTGGGCGCAGAAGGCCGAGCAGACGTTGGTCAGCAGCATGTTGTCGAGGGTTTTGGAGAGGGTGTTGGTGTATACGGCCACCCAACTCGCTCCGCCGTTGACGGACTTGAGCACGGTGAGCAACCCGTTGCTCCAGTTGCCGGACGCGTTGGACGAGACCAGGGCGTACAGGATGGTCTGGTCGCTTTTGGCAATGGCCAGGGAGGTGCGGTCCATGTTCGTCTGGGTATGCACCGAGGTCCAGGTCTGGCCGTTGTCCTCGGAGCGGTGGATGGCGGCCTGGGTTGGCGCGGTCAGGTAGGTGCCGCAGGACGCGATGAGCGTATCGGCGCTGGTGATGTCGGTGCGAACGACCAGATCGGTGCAGCCGTTGACGTTCTCGGCATCCAGCTTGAGCGTCCAGCTTGCGCCGGTGTCGGTGGAGACGGCAACGCCTTTGCGGGTGGCGGCGTAGAGACGGCTGGAGACGTTGGGGCTGACCACGATCTTGTTGACGTAATAGAAATCCGCATTGGCGGTGGAGGCCAGCTGGGTCCAGTTTGTCCCGGCGTTGGTGGTCTTGAAGATGCCGGCCCCGCGCACGGCGTCGACGTTGTAATAGCCTTCGCCGGTGCCGGCATAGATGACCGAGGCGTTTTTGGGGTCCATGGCCATGGAACACACGGCCAGATTGGCCAGCAGATCGGTCAGCGGCGTCCAGGTAGTGCCGGCGTTGGTGGTTTTCCACACGCCGCCGGCCACGCCGCCGATATACATGGTGGCCGGTGTGGCCGGGTCGATCACCATGGACCGGATGCGCCCGCCCACATTGCCGGGACCGACGCCGGTCCAATTGCCGAGGGCTGCCCCGCCGCGGGTGTCATAGGCCCGGCGATCCGCAGCCGGAATCATTACATTGTCGCGGGTGGAAAAAAGCGGCATGTCCCGCATGGCCTCCATGGCCGTGATGTAGCGCTGGACCGGGATGGCCGTTTCGCCGACCGGAGCGCGTTTCTGGGCAAAAAAGATCTGGGCTTCCCTGGGCTTGTCAAAACTCTTTTTGGGCTTGGCCCGTTTGCGCTCCATGATCTTTTTCATTCGGGCCGCTTCGGCCTCGGGATCAAGGGCGGCCAGCTTTTTCCCTTCCGGCACCCCCGGCTTGAAGGCCGGCGTCGGCGCGCCCGCCTCCCCGACCGGTTTGGCAGGCTGGGCCGGCGGTTCGCTCTGGCTGCATCCCCACACGAGGAGCATGGAGACGCTTAGACAGCCCAATAATCCGGCGGCAGTCTTGAGGTATTTAAACATCTGGTCTCCCCTTGGGCTATGGGTTGGCCGGTATGGTCGGCTGCCTGCACTGCACTGCGTGTTCCCCCTCTCCCCGGGCCAGGAACCCCTTAAAACACTTCCCCCATCAAGGGGGTCCGGGGGGATTATCCCCCCCGGCCGCCGGAGGCCTCTTCTGCC
>NZ_MLBG01000017.1 GCF_001936595.1 Desulfovibrio sp. DV | reverse complement strand
GCGGACAGCGCCAGCGTGTGGCCCTGGCCCGGGCCTTGGCCGGCGAACCGGCCGCCCTGCTCCTGGATGAGCCCTTTTCCGCCCTGGATATTCCGCTGCGCCAGAAGGTGCGGGCCGAGTTGGCCGGCATCCTGTCGCGCCTGGACATCCCGCTTGTCATGGTCACCCACGATCCGGCCGACGTGGCCTTTTTCGGCGGCGAGGTGGTGCGCTACGGCGAAGGCCGCGTCCTGGACATGCACTCGGCCGAAGACATGCGCCGGTCCATGGTCAAGGTGGCCTGACCGTCCCGGCGCTCCGACTCTGGCCCGACCGGCCGGCCGGCCATCCGCGGTCCTGCCCGCCGACTCCTTGCCCCCGGCTTCCTGCCCCGCCGGCCATTGACGCTCTCCCCGGGCAGGCGTAGCACATGGAAAAATCCCCAAGCGAGTTGCCGATGTCCCCTGCCACCGCTCCCGACCAGACCAGCCTGCCGCTGACCGCCGCCAACCTTGACGCCACCCTGGCGGTGGTGGCTGAGGCCAGCTATCGTGACAACACCACGCTCATTTCGGGTCTGGAATCGGCCGGTTTTGTCCAGCTCGACCTCGAAGGCGACGGCAACGGCACCGTGGTCAGCCAAAATGCCGCCTTCGACGCCTGGATCACCGTGGCCAACGGCGCACCGGCCGCCATCATTGCCTTTCGCGGCACTGACGACATCAATTACACGACCGATGGCTTAAGCGCCTACCAGGGCAGTGCCGACGCCGCGTTCTGGCTCGATACCACCGGCTATTACAATCTCCTGGATGCCGGCGTGTCCGCCTTTGACGCCGCCGTCGACGCTCTGGGCATCACGCAGGTCTACGTCACCGGGCATAGCCTGGGCGGCGCAGCGGCCCAGGCCTACATGACCGAACACGCCGACGACGCCGACACCCGCTACGCTGCCGTGGTCTTCGGGTCCCTCGGCCTTTCCGGCCAGACTACGGCCGCAACCACCGACGCCCGCGTCACGGCCTTTACCGACCCTTCGGATTTCTCCAGCCAACTCGGCACCCAGACCGCCGGCCTGACCATCAGCTTCAGCCAGGGCGAGGAAGGCCTGACCACGGGCCTTGACCTCACAGCGCTCATAAGCGACCCGGCCTCCTTTCTGGACAGCCATTCCATCAGCCTGTTTGCCGATGCGGCCAGCCGCTACGATGCAGCCAAGGCCGGCATCCCCTCCACCGACGTGACCACGTTTTTCACGTCCACGCTGTCGGTCGGCGGCCTGAGCCTGACCGTTTCCCCGCTCTAGCCCGTTGCCTCCGCCTGCCAGCCCCGGCCATTGGCCGCGGAAACAAACCGCCTGACGGCCTGCGGCTCCCTCACCCGCCGCAACACGCCCGGCCGGCGACTGCCCGGCGCGCGTAACATTCAGCGACACCGGTCCGGGTTAGCTCGTGCAAAGGCCCCGGACCGTCTCCAGGCGCTGCCGGCCTAGGCCGTTTTCCCAGGGCCTTCCTTGGGCTTTCGGCCAAAGCCGATGGCCTCGACCGGACAACTGTCCAGACAGTCGCCGCAATTGGTGCAGTTGGCCTCTTCCGGCCGGGTGGCCATCTCGCACACCTTGGTGCATTTGCCGCAGCCGTTGCAGGCCGAGGTCTTAAAGACCTTGAAAAGCGATGCGCCCTTGACCAGCTCCAACGCCCCGCCCGTGGGGCAGGCAAACCGGCACCAGGCTCCGGCCAGCACCAGCCCCAGGGCCAGAAAGCCAAGCACGATGGCCGAGCGCACGATCCAAAGCAGGCCGGCGTGCTCAAAGGTCAAGGCGGCGGCCTGGAAAAACGCCCCCACCCGGATGGGCACATCGGCCCTGGGCTGGCCCATGGCGTAAAAGACGTAGAGGCACCCGGCCAGGGCCAGATATTTGCCCCCCCCGGCCAGCCGGGCGAATTTTGAACCATACGTCCGGCCAAGGGGTGCGACCTTGCCCAAAAGGGCCACGGCCAACCCGCCCGGACAGGCCCAGCCGCAAAAAGCCCGGCCAAAAAGGATCACGCTGGCCGGCAGGGCCAGCCAAAAGCCCCAGTACATGGGCAACACCCGGCCATGGCAGGTGATGACCGGACAGTTCTGGCAGCTGACATAGGGCACGACAAAGGGGCAGCGCAGCACGCCGTAGAGCGACCACTGCCCAAGGACCGCCGCCCCGAGCACCTGCGCGCCCCGGCGCAGCACTTTGAGCCGGACGGCAACACCCGTCTTGGCCACAACGCTCTCAGACATCTCTCACCCCGTACTTTTCCACCAGCTCCTGTCCTTTGGCCGAGATGGCCGGCACAAAACCCATGTGCTCGAAGTGAGCCTGTCCCTCGGGCGAAAGGAGATACGCGGCATAGGCCTCGGCCAGAGTGCGGTTTTTGGCGCTTTCCATGACGCCCACGGTAAAGGTCATGGGCGGCGGCGGAAACAGCCCCGGGTCAATGGCCACCACGTCCATGCGCCCGGCAAAGGCCGGCAGGCGGGTCAGGCGCAGCTCCACAATGGAGGCGTCGCCGCGCCCGGCCATGATGTCGTCCATGGTGCGCTGCACACAGCTTCCCATGACAACAGCGTTCTTCTTTGCCGCTTCCAGGATGCCCGCCTTCTCCAGAATCTTCAGCGCCGCCGCGCCCCCCGGCGGCGAGGCCTCGGGAGCCAGCACCACCCTGACCCCGGACCGGGCCAGATCGGCGATGTTCCCAATGCCGGCCGGATTGCCCTTGGGCGTCACCAGCACGTATTGGGTGAAGCACAGGGGCTTAAACCAGGACATCCGGCCCTCGGCCCGCAGCTTCTTGGCCAGATCGAGCACCCGGCCGGCAAAGACGTCGGTGGTGGCCGAACCCAGGAGCGATTTGCCAAGGGCGGCGGCAAAAGCGCCGGTATAAACCACCCTGGCCCCGGTTGCCGCCTCAAAAGCGGTGTTGGCCGGCAGCATGGCCTCGGCCAGGCCGCCGCAGGACCAGACCTGCAGCACCTCGCCGGCCGCCTGGGCCGGTTGGGCCGTCTGGTCCGCCAGGGCAGGGCCGGCCGCACACAGGGCCCCGCCGGCCGAAACCGCCGCCATCTTGAGAAATTGTCTTCGCCCGAACCCTGCTCCCTTTTCCATGCAACCCTCCCCGGCAACCCGCCGACAACCGTCTGAAATGGGTCCATGTCCTACCCGGCATCCCGGCGCGAATCCAATACATGCTTCCGATGCCCCATTGCCCGAACCATCACGAAGGCCTATGCCCATGGCGCGCAGGCGGCCTTGCGCGCAAAAAGGGGGCCGCCCCCCCTTGACAGCGACCCGGCCCGGTCCTAGAAACCGGCAGGCCATTGAGGAGATCATCAGACGATGCCTTCCCGCTTAAGTCCCGTGCGCTCGCGGAAACTCTGCGACCTCGTCATCCAGCAGATCCAGGAAAAAATATCCCTGGGGGTCTTTGCGCCGGGCACCAAAATTCCCACCGAACCGACCCTCATGGCCCAGCTCGGCGTCGGCCGCTCCACCGTGCGCGAGGCTATCCGCGTGCTGGTCAGCGCCGGATTGCTCGAAGTGCGCCAGGGCGACGGCACCTACGTGCTGCGCGGCTCATCGGGCAAGGAGCCGCTGGAATACCGGCTGCGCCGGGCTACCGCCCGGGAAATCCGCGAGGTGCGCCGTATTATCGAGGTGGAAACGGCCAGGCTGGCCGCCGCCAACCGCACCGAGACCGATCTCGACACCATGCGCGACTGTCTGGTCCGCAAGAAAGCGGCTGTGGCCGCCAGTGACACCCATGGCTACGTGGCCGCCGACATCGCCTTTCATTCCGCCGTGGCCGCAGCCAGCGGCAACAGCCTGCTGGCCGACCTCTACCGCAGCTTCTGCATGGTCTTTCAGGATTTTCTCGACCATCTGATCGCCGACGTGGGGGTCAACCGCTACCAGGACCACATCCACAACGGCCTGCTCGATGCCATCACCAGCCAGGATGCCGACGCCGCCGCCCGCTTCGCCATGGACGGCATCGACCATTTCACCAGTGATATCACAGCCCTGGAGAAATGATCAGGGGAGTTGCTTTTTATGGCCCATAATCGTCAGATGATATGACTTTAGCCGGTCTGTCGGCAGTCCTGCCATCCCCGGACCGGCGTTGCCGCCGGTTCATACATAATGGAGTTCCCATGCGTCTTTCCAGGTCCCTAGTTGCTCTCCTGTTCACGGTCTGTCTGGGCTATTACGCCGTCCTGGCCGATGCCGCGCCGTCGCGCCGCGCCCTGGTTGCCTCCTCGTCTTCCCTGGCGGATCTCGGCCGGATGCTGCCCCGGCTGTCCCTGCCGGCCACGGCCGTGTTGACCGCCCGGGAGGGACTGGCCGAACTGCGCCGGGTGGTCCAGGCCTCGCCGCTCATGCACGACAGCCGGCCGGCTGCCGACGTCGCCCGCAAAGAGCACGCCGCCCTGTGGGCCGATCTCGAGTCCGGACTGCGCGTTACCGACGATGACACCCGCCCCGGCCCGGCCGGTCTGCTGCCCGGCCAGGACTGATACCGGCCGGACACGGAAGCGTTTTAAAAATCCGACAGTATTTCCGTGCGATAGCGCTCATTTCTTCGCCTCTCCCTTGACACCGCCTCCTTCGGTTGTTACCCGTTTGGCACTCGAATGCGACGAGTGCCAAACAGGGAAACACCATGCCTCTTGCCGAACGCGAACGGGAAGTCCTGACCACCATCATCGAAGCGTATATCACTTCGGCCGCTCCCGTTGGCTCCAGGGTCGTGTCCAAGCTCAGTTCCCTGGGCCTGTCCGCCGCCTCCATCCGCAATATCATGGCCGACCTCACCGAGACCGGCTATCTGGAGCAGCCCCATACTTCGGCCGGCCGCATTCCCACGGCCAAGGCCTTTCGCCTCTATCTCGACCAGGTCATGCGCCTGTCGCCCCTGGGCGACGATCAGAAGCGGCGCATCATCGACAACCTGACCCTGGCCGGCCTTGAACTCGACGACGTCTTGCGCCAGGCCTCGCGCCTGCTGTCCGGCCTGTCGCTCCAGGTTTCCATGGTCATTGCCCCCAATCCGGCCGGCGCGCGGTTTAAGCGCATCGATTTTTCCCTGCTCAATCCCGGACTGGTCATGGTCCTCCTGGTGCTCCAGGGCGGGCTGGTGCGAAAACGCGTCATCGAGACCGCCCCGGACGTCACACCCGACGATCTCGTGGCCTGCTCCAATTATTTGAACCATCTGTTCACCGACCGGACCCTGGACGAAGTGCGCACCCGCATCGTGCGCGAGATGGACGAGGCCCGGCGCTCGCTCAATGCCCTGTGCCTGCGCGCCCTGACCATGGCCCGCTCGACCTTTGAACAGGAACGCGCCCCGGCCAGCGAAGTCATTGTGGACGGGACGCCCAACATCCTGTCCCAGCCCGAATTCACCGACGCCGAGCATATGCGCGAACTCATGCGCGTCCTGGAAGAGCGCACCATTCTGCTCGATCTGCTGGACAAAACCGTAAACGGTCTTAAAACGGTCATCATAATCGGCGACGAGTCGGATCAGGCCGCGCTGTCCGAACTGGGGGTCATCACCGCCCCCTACGGCACCGGCCGGCGCACCCTGGGGGCCATCGGCCTCATCGGTCCCCTGCGCATGGATTACGCCAAGCTCGTGCCGGTGGTGAACTACACCGCCAGCACCCTGACCCGGCTGCTCGACCGGCATTTTTAACAAGCACCATCCGCGTCGCGACGCCCCGGCGCAGGCCGGCCTTTTGTTGCGCCCAAACGCTCGTTGTGGAGGAATCATGGTCCCTGAGGAAAAACTGCCCGACACCGAAACCGCGTCTGAAACCCCGGCCGAGGCTGCCCCGGCCACCCCGGAGGAAGCCATCGAACGCCTGCGCGCCGAACTTGCCGCCGAGGCCGACAGACGCCTGCGCGCCCTGGCCGAAACGGAAAATCTCAAGAAACGTCTCATCAAGGAAAAAGAAGAGTTCCAGAAATATGCGACCGAAAGCCTGATTTCGGAACTGCTCCCCGTCCTTGACCATCTCGATCTGGCCCTGGCCCACGGCCGCACCAGCGAAGTCTGCAAGGACTTCATGGTGGGCGTGGACATGACCCGCAAAGCCTTTGTCGATATCCTGTCCCGCCATGGCGTGACGGAGTTCGGCACGGCCGGCGAGCCGTTTAATCCCGAGTCCCACGAGGCCCTTGGCGTGGCCACCGTCGCCGGCCTGGCCGACGACGCCGTGGCCCAGGTGGTCCAGCGCGGCTACATGCTGCGCGGCCGCTTGCTGCGCCCGGCCAAGGTCATGGTCAACAAGGCGCAATGAAACGTTTTTTCCGTTAGCCCCTTTACTCGGGCAAATCGGGCCTTATATTTTCGACGTTACGCCAAAACACTCGCCTAGCGGCGCAAAATCATACAGGAAATTCAAGGAGGAAAGGCTGTTATGGGTAAAATAATCGGGATCGACCTCGGGACCACCAACTCCTGCGTCTACGTCATGGAGGGCAAGGACCCGAAGTGCGTCACCAACCCCGAAGGCGGCCGGACCACCCCGTCCATCGTGGCCTTTACCAAGGAACGGCTGGTGGGTGAAATCGCCAAACGTCAGGCCGTGACCAATCCCGAGCGGACCATCTACGCCATCAAGCGTCTCATGGGCCGCCGCTTTGACGCGCCGGAAGTCACCCATTGGCTGACGCACTGCCCGTACAAGATCGTCGAAGGCCAGGGCGGCGACGCCTATGTCGAGGTTGAGGGCAAGAAGTACAGCCCGGCCGAAATCTCGGCCATCATCCTCGGCAAGCTCAAAAAGGACGCCGAAGCCTACCTCGGCGAACCGGTCACCGAAGCCGTCATCACCGTGCCGGCCTACTTCAACGACGCCCAGCGCCAGGCCACCAAGGACGCCGGCCGCATCGCCGGCCTTGAGGTCAAGCGCATCATCAACGAACCCACCGCCGCCTCCCTGGCCTATGGGTTCGATAAAAAGGCCAATGAAAAGATCGCCGTCTTCGACCTCGGCGGCGGCACCTTCGACATCTCCATCCTGGAAGTCGGCGACAACGTCGTCGAAGTGCGCGCCACCAACGGCGACACCTTCCTTGGCGGAGAAGACTTCGACCATCGCGTCATCACCTATCTGGTCGAAGAATTCAAAAAAGAAAGCGGCATTGACCTGTCCCAGGACCGCATGGCCCTGCAGCGCCTCAAAGAAGCCGGCGAAAAAGCCAAGAAAGAGCTGTCCACCTCCATGGAAACCGAGGTCAACCTGCCGTTTATCACGGCCGATGCCTCGGGTCCCAAGCACATGATGGTCAAGCTCACCCGCGGCAAGCTCGAATCCCTGGTCCATGATCTGGTCCAGCGCACCATCGAACCCTGCCGCAAGGCCCTGGCCGATGCCGGCCTCAAGGCCTCCGACATCGACGAAGTCGTCCTCGTTGGCGGCATGACCCGTATGCCGCTGGTGCAAAAGACCGTGCAGGACTTCTTTGGCAAGGAACCCAACCGCTCGGTCAACCCGGACGAAGTCGTGGCCATGGGCGCGGCCATCCAGGGCGGCATCCTGGCCGGCGACGTCAAGGACGTGCTGCTGCTCGACGTCACCCCGCTGTCCCTGGGCATCGAGACCCTCGGCGGCGTGTTCACCAAGCTGATCGAGCGCAACACCACCATTCCGACCCGCAAGAGCCAGGTGTTCACCACGGCTGCCGACAACCAGCCCTCGGTGTCCATCCACGTCATGCAGGGCGAGCGGCCCATGGCCGGCGACAACATGACCCTGGGCCGGTTTGAACTGACCGGCCTGCCGCCGGCGGCCCGTGGGGTGCCGCAGATCGAGGTCACCTTCGACATCGACGCCAACGGCATCGTCAACGTCTCGGCCAAGGACACCGGCACCGGCAAGGAGCAGTCCATCCGCATCACCGCTTCCTCGGGCCTGTCGGAATCCGACATCCAGAAGCTCATCAAGGATGCCGAGTCCCATGCCGAGGACGACAAGAAGAAACAGGCGCTCATTGAGATCCGCAACCAGGCTGACACCCTGGTCTACACCACCGAGAAGTCCCTGGCGGAACTCGGCGAGAAGGTTGACGGCGTGACCCGGGGCGAGATTGAGTCCAAGCTCAACCACGTCAAGGAACTGCTCAAGGGCGATGACAGCGATGCCATAAAGCGCGCCACGGACGAACTGTCCCAGGCCTCCCACAAGCTGGCTGAAAAGCTCTACCAGCAGAAGGCCGAGGCCGGCGGACAGCCCGGCGGTCCCGAAGCCGGCGCACACGGCGGCCCCCAGGCCGGCAAGACCGGCGGCGACGACGACGTGGTCGATGCCGACTACACCGAAGTGAAATAGCGTTCATCCCGGCGCGGACTTGCCTTCGGGTCCCATTGCGCGTAACGAAAAGCCTGACCCGTCTCCTTGGACGGGTCAGGCTTTTTTCATGCCCTTCGGACACGACGGCCCGGCCGCCAAACCCCGGTTCGCCCATGTACGCCACGATCAAAAAAAATCGCTCCTTCCACCGCCTTCTGGCTGGTCTTGTCGCGGGCAGCCTCCTTGTCGCCCTGTCCGGTTGCGCCGGGATGTTCTCCGGTTCCCAACAGGCCGAGCCGACCCCGCCGCCAACGCCGCCGGTTGTTGCGGTCCAGCCCGAGCCCACGCCGCCGCCAAAGCCGGCCTACGCCAATTCCGTGGCCGTGCTGCTGCCGCTTGGCGGGCCGTTTCGCGAATTCGGCGGGCGGGTGCAAAAGGGCATCCAGGCCGCCCAGGACGTTCTGGCCAAGGCCGGCACGCCCCTTGACGTCCACATCATCGACGCCACCCAGCCGGGTTGGGCCGAGGCCGTGCGCAATCTCCCCCCGGAGATCACCGTTGTCGGCGGCCCCATGCACCGGCTGACGCTTAAGGAACTCGAAACCGCCGGGATGCTCCAGACCCGGGTTTTCCTGGCCTTCATGCCGTCTTTGGGCGAAGCCCGGGAAGGCATTGACGCCTGGCGCTTTTTCCCCAGCGCCGAAGACGAGATCGACGCCCTGCTGCGTTTGTCCGCCAGCGATTACGGCATCAACCAGTTTGCCATCCTGCGTCCCGGCGACCGCTACGGCCAGACCATGGGCGATGCCTTTGCCGTGGCCGCCTCCAAGATCGGCGCCCAGATCACGGCCACCGGCGTCTACAATCCCCAGGAACCGGCCGGCTGGGAAGCCACTGTCGCCGACATGCTGCGCACCGGCGGCGGCCGTCCGGGCTTCGGAGCCGTGTTCATACCCGACGAATGGGCCCGGGCCGACAAGGTGTTGCCGGCCATCTTCCGCAACAAGGTCGAAGACCTGCTCATCCTTGGGCCGCAACTGTGGACCGAAGCCCTGTACCGGGCCGCGGCCACCAAGAGCCAGATTAATATTCAAAACTACCGGTTGGCCGTATGCCCCGGGGCCTGGTGGCCGGAAAACCAGGGACAGGCCACCCAGCAGCTCGTGACCGCCATGCGCGCCGCCGGCGTGGAACATCCCGACATGTGGGAGGCCGTGGGCTTTGATTTCGCCCGCATGGCCGCCCGCCTTGGCCGGCTGCCCCAGGGCTCGCCGCCCCAGGAAGTCAGCGCCCGTCTGGCCCAGGCCACCTCGGGCATGGATTTCAGCATGGCTCCGCTGTCCTACAGCCCTGACGGCAAGGCCCATGTGGCCATGTACCTGTTCCGGCCTTCGGTCACCGGCCCGGTCCTGCTCGATCCCGAAGGATTCCGCCAGCGCCTAAACGCCATCCGGCAAAAGGCCCTGGAAAATCCGGCCCCGGAAACCGAGCAGTCCTATTCCCCGACCCCGGTGCCGTCTGCCCCGGCCCAGCCCGTGCAGGGTGTTCCGGCCCAGCCTGTCCCGGCCGCGCCGGCCCAGCCCGTGGCCCCGGTGCCGTCCCATCGCCAGGCCATTCCCGTCTCCTAAACCGCAAGGAAGCTGCGTCCATGACGATACGCCCCGACCAAGTGGCCAAGGTGGCCAAGCTGGCCAAACTGCGCCTTGATGACGCCAGACTCGAACGCTTTGCCGGCCAGATGGACGACATCCTGGCCTACATGGAAACCCTTGGCGCGCTGGATACGACTGGCGTCGAGCCGCTTTACAGCCCGGTTGGCCACGAAACGCCCATGCGCCAGGACGTGGTGACCAAAAACTGCGCCCGGGAGCAGATCCTGGCCAACGCCCCGGCCACCGACGGCCAGTTTTTTTATCGTGCCCAAGATCGTGTGATTGCTGCGGGGCCGCACCCGGCCCCTGCCTTGCGACGCTGCCGCCGGCCGGCCTCAATCATACGAGCCACTGCAGAAAGGGATTTTTCATGTCCGAGATCACCACCCTGACCCTGACCCAGGTGCGCGACAAGCTGGCGCACAAGGAAATAAAGGCCGCCGAGGCCGTGGCCGCCTGTCTGGCCCGCATCGAAGCCACCGAACCGGCGCTCAAGGCGCTCCTGCACCTCGACGCCCAGGCTGCCATGGACGCGGCCAAGGCCCTGGACACCGCCGGCCCCCAGGCCGGCAAACGCCTGTGGGGCGTGCCGGTGCTGGTCAAAGACGCCATCTGCGTCAAGGACGCCCCGACCACCTGCGGCTCCAGAATCCTGGAAAATTTCACGCCCTTTTATGATGCCTCCTGTATTGAAAAGCTCAGGGAGGCCGGGGCTGTCATCCTTGGCAAGGCCAACATGGACGAATTCGCCATGGGGTCGTCCACGGAAAATTCCGCCTACAAGGTCACGGCCAACCCCTGGGATGTCTCCAAGGTGCCCGGCGGCTCCAGCGGCGGATCGGCCGCAGCCGTCGCCGCCGGCCAGTGCTACGCCGCCCTTGGCACCGATACCGGCGGCTCCATCCGCCAGCCCGCCGCCTTCTGCGGCACGGTCGGCATAAAGCCCACCTACGGCCGGGTGTCGCGCTACGGGCTGGTCGCCTACGGCTCGAGCCTGGACCAGATCGGACCGCTGGCCCGCACCGCCGACGATGCCGCCGCCATCCTCTCGGTCATCGCCGGCCACGATCCCAAAGACTCCACCTCGGCCCCGCGCGAAGTGCCCGATTTCGAGGCGGCCCTTGCCGGCGCAACCGACCTCGCCGGCCTGACCATCGGCCTGCCCGACGAATACTGGGGCGAAGGCGTGGACGACGAAGTGCGCCAGTCCTGCGCCGCTGCCGTGGATACGGCCAAACGCCTCGGAGCCAAGGTCGTGCCGGTCTCCCTGCCGCACACGCCCTATGCCGTGGCCACCTACTACATCGTGGCCATGGCCGAAGCATCTTCCAATCTGGCCCGGTTTGACGGCGTGCGCTACGGCTACCGCGCTCCCGAAGCCCAGACCCTGGAAGAACTCTACGAGCTGTCGCGCTCCAAGGGCTTTGGCCCCGAGGTCCAGCGCCGCATCGTGATCGGCACCTATGTGCTTTCGGCCGGCTACTACGACGCCTATTACCGCAAGGCGGCGCAAGTCCGCCGGCTCATCCGCCAGGATTTCCTCACCGCCTTCGAGAAATGCGACGTGATCTGCGGTCCCACCTCGCCCTTTGCCGCCTTCCCCATCGGCCAGATGACCGATGATCCGCTTCAGATGTATCTGAGCGACATTTTTACGATTTCCTTGAACCTCGCCGGCCTGCCCGGCCTGTCCATGCCCGTGGGCCTCGGCCAGGCGTCGGGAATGCCCATCGGCATGCAGCTCTTCGGACCGGCCTTTGACGAAGCCGCCATCCTGCGCACGGCCAAAGTGCTGGGCAATGCCCTGCCGCCGCTGCCGCAGCCGGCTGGTATTTAAGAGGAAAGAGGAAGAGTGCCTCCGGCGGCCAAAGGGCAGTGCCCTTTGGAAACCCACCTGGGGATCATGGCGGGCAGCAATTGCTGCGCGTTATGAAGGGACGTGATATACGGCTTCTTCCTACTGATAGACATGAACGCAACTGCAATACTGATGGGATTTCAAAGGATGGCAGCCCTTTGGCCGCCGGAGGCTTCCTCCCTGCCCACCAAGGCGGCGGCCTAAGTCCATGAAACTGGCCGTTGCCCTCTCCGGTGGCGCAGACAGCCTGCTTTCCCTTGGCCTGCTGCGGGCCGCCGGCCATGACGTCCTGGGCCTGCACGCCCATTTCCTGCCGCCGGGCGAAAAGGAGCGGGCCCTGGCCGCAGCCATCGACGCCGAGTGTCGGCTCCTTTCCGTCCCCTTTGCCGCTGTGGACCTGTCGCGGGAATTTCGCTCCCAGGTTATCGATCCCTTTATCAATGCCTACGCTGCCGGCCTGACCCCCAATCCCTGCGCCGCCTGCAACCGGACCATGAAATTCGGCCTGCTTCTTGATGCGGCCCGGAAAAACGGGGCAACGCACATCGCCACCGGCCACTACGCCCGCATCGAAGCCACGCCAACCGGCCCGGCTCTCAACCGCGGGGCCGATTCCACCCGCGACCAGAGCTATTTTTTAAGCCTCGTGCCGAGAGCGGCCCTGGCCAAGGCTGTTTTCCCCCTGGCCGAACGCCACAAGGCCGACAACCCGGCCGCCCTGGCCGCCCTCGGCCTTGCCCCGCCGCTGCCGACCGAATCCCGCGAAGTCTGCTTCGTGCCCGGCGACGACTACCGCGCTTTTCTGACCGCCTCGGGTGTTCCCTTGACCGGGCCGGGACCGATCCTCCTGGCCGACGGCACCCGCCTGGGGACGCACAACGGCCTGTGGCGGCACACCATCGGCCAGCGCAAGGGGCTTGGCATCGCCTACAGCGAACCGCTCTACGTCCTGGCCAAGGACGCCGGGGCCAATGCGCTCATCGTCGGAATAAAAGCCGAGCTTTCGAGCACCATCTGCCGCACCGGCCCGGCCAATATCCTGGTGCCGCCGGCCGACTGGCCGGGCGAAATCCTGGCTCAGACCTGCTACCGGATGCGGCCGCGACCGGCCACGGCCGGCCGCGATGCGGCCGGCGGCCTGTCCATCGTCTTTGCCGAACCCGTCACCCGCCCCACCCCCGGACAGGTCGCTGTCCTTTACGACGCCGCCGGCCGGGTGCTGGCCGGCGGGGAAATCCTGGATGCCGGCCTTGTGTTCCAGGGAAAGCTTGGCTAAATGGCCTTGACCCCGCGCCATGGGGTCAGGACACCTGCCCCTATGCCGACAACCGATCATCGCCGCCTGCACTTCTTCCTGCTCCTGCTGCTGCTTGCGGCAGCGGTCTGCCTGCGCCTGCCCCATCTGGGCGATCCGTCGCTGTGGTGGGATGAGTTCATTACCCTGGGCACGGCCCTGCTGCCCGTGGACCGGATGGTGCACACCCTGACGGTCATCGGGCCGTCAGACTTTGGCGGCGAATTTTTCCCGCCGCTCTACCACCTGATTACCCGCGCCGTGCTGGCCGTCAGCCGCGACGATGCTGTGCTTCGCGGCATAAGTCTGGTGGCCGGCACAGCTGCCATTGCCGTGGTCTACGGCTTCGTGGGTGAACTTTTCACCCGCCGCGCCGGCCTGTTCGCCGCCGCCCTGACCACCTTTTGCGTCTATCATATCCATTATTCACGGGAGCTTCGGCCCTACAGCCTGTTTACGTTCCTGGGGCTGGCCTCCCTGTGGACGCTCTATCGCGCCCTGACCCGGGGCGGGCTTGGCAACCATGTCGCCTACGTCCTGGCCACGGTTGCCATGTGCTACAGTTCGTCCATGGGCACCACCAACATCGGGGCCGAGGGACTTTTTACGCTTTTCTTCCTGCTTCGAGGACTGGCCTCCCGGGAGCTGACCTTGCGCCGGGCCGTGGCCAAAGGGCTGGCCCTGGTCGTCTGCGTGGGTGTTGTCGGGCTGTGCTACCTGCCCTGGCTGCCGGCCTACCGCAACATCTTCGCCCTGCTGCGCCTGGAGAAATCCCCCGGCATCCCGGCCGATTTCGTCGTCAATGTACTGTCGGAATTTTTCTCCTACGCCGCCCCCAGGCGCGGCCTGCCCTGGCTGCCCCTGGCCCTGGCCAGCCTTGTCGGGCTTGGCGTGGCCCTTGGCCGGCAGTACCGCACCGGCCTTGTCCTACTCGCCCTTTTTGCCCTCATGCCCGTGGCCGCCTTTCTGGCCGCCGGCACCAAACTGGAAATCAGTTCGCGCTATGTGTTCAATGCCTTTTTCGCCCTGCTCGCCCTGGCCGGCCTGGGCATTGACGCCGTCTGCTCCCGGACGCTGCGCTATCTTGCGGTGACGCCCGAACGCACGGCCCTTGTCGCCCCCCTGGCCGGCCTTGGTTGCTGCCTGCTGTTAAGCGCCGCTGATTTTGCCTCCCTGCCGGCCTATTACCGCCGCGAAACGTCGTACAACAAGGAACTGGCCGACTATCTCACCTGGAACAAGAACAACGTCGGGTATCTTTTCCTGCAAAGCAATCGCAATCCCAAGCTGATTACCAACTGGTATCTGCCCGGCGTCTATAAAAATCTCGACCACTACGTTCCCAAGGGCTACAAGCGCGCCTACCATATCATCCAAAGCGACCTGACCCCGGCCGCAGCGCCTTTTCCACCGCAAAAAGCGGCCCGGTTCATGGATTCGGCCGTCTACCGCCTGGGTCTGGTCAGCGCCGCGCCGGTGGTCCTTTTTCCCGACGCTGCCGGCACGGCCCGTTATGCCGACGCCTTTGACACCTACCGCTTCTACGCCGACTGCGACGAAGCCGTGAACATCGCCCCGGAAAGCCGCTACCACACGCTCACCCACTACGATTACGACAAGCCCGGCCATGTCCTGTACCGATTTGTCGCCGCCCCGGGCACGGCCTATGCCGCCGGCCGCCTGGCCCTGGATTATTCCGCCACGTTTAACGAGGGCATTGCCTCGGATTCCCGCGTCACGGTCTCCATAGCCGTGGATGACGGGCCGTTTGTTCCCCTTGATGTCGTCACCGGTGAAGCCTTTCTCGGCCCGGACGGCGCGCTCATCCCGGCCAACCACGAAAAGCGCCGTTTCATAAAGCGAAGCTACGCCCTGCCCGAAACCCTCCCTGCCGCAACCGTCGTGCGCCTTCGCATCGACTACGGCCCGGTTGCCAACCCGGGCGTGGTCGAAGTCTGCGGCCTGGAACTCTCCGCCGACCTGACCGGCTCCCCGGTGGGCGAGAGCCCGGCCCTGGCCGCCCTTGGGCGCGTGGCCGCCAACAACACCCTGGCCGCCTGGAAGCCCGGTGAGCGCCTCATTGGCGAGGCACTCTTCGCCTTCCCGGCCAAGCCCGGACTGCCACAAGGGCCGGCCAATCCGGCCGCTGCCCTGCCCGGCTTCCTGGCTGCCCATCCCGGTATTACGCCGGTATTGACCATCCCGGACGCTGACGGGCAGCTGGCCTATCTGTGCTACGACCCGGCCCTAAACCAGCCCTTCACGCCCCTGGCCGAGAACCAGCCGGCCACCCTGGTTGTGGACAATGCGGCCGGCCGTGAGTTCGCGGCACTCAGGCTCACCGGAGCGCTCAACCGCCCCCGGTTGTCGCTTGGCGGCAAAGCCCTCGACATCGGCGTGCTGGCCCCGGCTCCCTCGACCCTGCTCCTTGACCGGGACGGCGTTGGCGTCCTGCGCTTTGAGCCGAGCTTCGCCCGCGAAAACGAGGCCCTGGCCGCCTTTCCCATTGCCCGTAACATCAAAAAAAACGACGATGAAGACTGTTTGTCCTGCCAGGATCCCGGCCCCTGTTCGCTCACCGTGCCCATCAGTTCGGCCTATCCCGTAAAGCTCCTGCGGGTGCTGGCCTATCCCCGCGTGTTTGCCGACAAGGCCGGCAAAAACACCGTGCGCATCTCCTTTTCCCGCGACGGCAAGACCTTCACCCCCCTTGATACGCTTCAAAGCAACCGCAGCGGCTTCTGGGAAGGCCTGATGGTGCGTCGCGTTGTCGTGCTGCGCTTCGATCGGCCCATCCACAACGGCTTTGTGCGTTTTGATTTCTCCGGTCCCGGAGCCCAACTCTGGTCCCGCGACGACACCCGGATGCGCATCGAAGCGGTCCTGGACGCCGGCGCTTTTACCGGCCTGACCGTCCCCTCCGCCACCTTTACGGCCGAGTTGCGGGACAATGCCGGCGCGCCCGTGGAGTTGCTCCTCTCGCCGGGCCTGCTGCCCTATCAGCCAAATCTCCAGGACAATTTCTGATGCCTGCCGCCATCCGGCATATCCTGCTCGACCGCGACGGCACCGTCATTGTCGACCGGCACTATCCGGCCGACCCCGACGCCGTGGAACTTCTCCCCGGCGCCGGCCAGGCGCTGGCCCGGCTGGCCCTGGCCGGCGCAGACCTCTATCTGGTCACCAACCAGTCCGGCATCGGCCGGGGCTATTACGGCGAGGCCGAGTTCCAGGCGGTCCAGGCCCGGCTTCAGGCGCTGCTCGCCCCGTATGGCGCGCCCATCACGGCCACGGTCCATTGTCCCCATGGCCCGGACGCCGGCTGCGACTGCCGCAAACCAGCCACGGGCCTGTTTGACCGTCTGGCCCGGGCGTACGGCCTGGACGCAGCCGCAACCGCCGTTATCGGCGACAAGGCGTCGGATATCGCCTTTGGTCTGGCCCTTGGTGCACCGCTGACCATCCTGGTGGCAACCGGACACGGGCAGCAGGCGGCCCAGACCCTGGGCCTGCCGCCGCTGTCCGCCCCCTGGCTGGAACTGGTCGACCGCAAACCCGGCTGGCCCCATGTCCTGGCCCGGGATCTGCCCGCCGCCGTCGACTTCCTGTTGGCCGGCCGGCTGGCCCCCAAGGCCGGCCCATGAGCCGTGCCCTGGCCAAGGCCCTGAC
Organism: Desulfovibrio sp. DV; assembly: GCF_001936595.1. Taxonomy (GTDB): domain Bacteria; phylum Desulfobacterota; class Desulfovibrionia; order Desulfovibrionales; family Desulfovibrionaceae; genus Solidesulfovibrio. The sequence goes on along the minus strand of NZ_MLBG01000017.1, from coordinate 35,972 downwards.
CAGCCAGTGGGCCGCCACCCTCTACGCCGCTGCCGTGTCGGTCGGCCTGACCTTTCTCCTTGGCCGGGTCCTGGGACCGGCCGGATTTGGCCAGTATTCCTACCTCCTGACCCTGGGGTCGCTTTTCGCCATTCTCCAGGACGGCGGCTTCTCCACCCTGATCTTTCGCGAAACAGCCAAGGCCGCCCTGACCGCCGTCCCGGGCCGGCCAAGCCTTATGGCCATGGCCCTGGGCCATCTGCTGGCCGTGACCGCCCTGGGCGTGTGCCTTATCCCCCTTTTCCCGGATGGCGAACGTCTGCCCCTTGGCGCGGCGGTTCTCTACTATGCCCTCTTTTGCGCCACGGCGTTGGTGTCCTCCGAACTCAAGGGCCGCAACAACTTCGCCGCCGAAGCCCTGTGGCGGGCCGTGACCCGCACCGCCACCGCCCTGGCCGCCGGCTGCGCCCTGCTCATGCCAAGCCCCGGCCCGACAGCCATCTTCCTGGCCCTCCTGGCCGGACAGGCCGTGGCCCTGGCCACCCCCTTTGCCCGGCCGCTCCTCGTCGCCCCCAGGCTCCACCTGCGCCGCGACATCTACGCCCCCTGCGCCGCCTTTTTGTGCATCTCCGCCGCCACCACCATCTATTTCCGGTGTGATATCGTGCTGCTGCGCCAGCTCACCAGCGATCCGGCCGAGGTTGGCAACTACGCCGCCGCCTATCGCCTGATCGAAGGCGTCATCATGCTGGCCACACCGCTGGCCCACATCTTTTTCCGCCGCCTGCGCGTCACCCTCGACGACACCGCCGCCTTTGCCCGCTCCTTTCGCCTCATGCTCGGGGTCATGGTCGCCCTGTCCCTGTGCGCCACGGCCGGCGGCCTGCTCCTTGGCCCGTTTATTCTCACCCTGGCCTTTGGCGACAAATATGCTTCAGCCGGGCCGTTGCTTGCCTGGCTGCTGGCCTCGCTGCCCTTTATCCTGCCCAATTACGTCCTGACCCAGGCCCTGGTCGCCCTGGGCCGGGAACGCTACTACGCCGGCGTCACCATCGCCGCCGCCGCCCTCAATATCGGCCTCAATTTCCTGCTCATCCCCCACCTCGCCGCCAAAGGCGCAGCCCTGGCCACCGTTTGCACCGAAGCCGCCCTGTGCCTGGGCCTGGGTCTGGCCTTCGTCAAATGGGGCTTCCGCGCTGTCGAGAGAAAATAGGAAGAAAGACTGGGGCGCTGCCCCAGACCCCGCCGGGGGGATCATCCCCCCGGACCCCTCGATAGGGCAAAGGGGGAGGGAGAGTGTTGCATTGGCGGCACATCCTGGCTAGTTATCGGCTTAGCCTGTGAAAGAGACGGGAACGGCACGGCTGCCGTACCTGCAGGGAGAGGCCAATGCGCAAGGGAACCGAGGAGAAACCGGCCATCGCGGTCCGCCCAGAAGCCGTGGAGCAATATCTGAAAGAGGCTTTCGGCCCGGACGCCCGGATGCTCGGGGCCTGCGAGATGGGTTCCGGCGGCCAGGGCATGAAGGAATTCGGCTACGGCAAGCCCGTGTGCCTGGATTTCGAGGTGGGCGGGCAGGTGCGCCGGGGCGTGCTGTCCATCATGCGCGGCGACAAGTACGGCCACCAGTTCTACTGGGACCGGGCCGCCATCCTCATGTTCCAGTTCGAGGCCGGCGGCGCCATGGAAAAGCACGTGCGCCCCATGGCCCTGGGCTATTTCGACCAGGACGACCGGCTGGTGCCGGTGTCGCGGCCCAAAGAGTTCTTTCTCTTAAGCGAAATGACCCCGGGCTACGACTACTACCTGGATCTGCAACGCATCCAAAAAACCGGCCTTGAGGCCCGCGACCTGGACATGGCCCGGTCTTTTGCCACCTGGCTGGCCCGAGTCCACAGTGCAAAAAAAGACGACGCCGACCTGTACCTGCGCCGGGTGCGAAACCTGATCGGCGCGTCCGAATGCATCTTCGGGCTGGTGGACGCCTATCCCCATCCCTACGGCCTCTTTCCGCCCGAGCGCTTCTGCGCCCTGGAAAAACGCATCATCGACTGGCGCTGGAAGCTGCGTGGCTACACCCACCGCTTAAGCGATGTGCACGGCGATTTCCACCCCTGGAACGTGCTCATCCAGGAGGACGGCGACAAGCGGGATTTCGCCGTGCTCGACCGCAGCCGGGGCCAGTGGGGCGAGCCGGCCGACGACGTGGCCACCATGAGCCTTAATTTCGTGCTGTTTGGCCTCTACAACCACACGACGCTGACCGGGGACTTCGAGCGGCTCTACATGACCTTCTGGGAGACCTACCTGCGCCAGTCCGGTGATGACGAGCTGCTCTCCGTCATCGCACCCTTCTACGTCTTTCGCGGGCTGGTCATCGCCTCGCCCCAGTGGTACCCGGGCCATCCCGAGGCCGTGCGCCGGGGGCTGTTGCAGTTTCTCGAAAATGTCCTTGGCGACGACCGCTTCGATTGCAAGAACTTCAACCGGTACATGCGATAATATGCCAGCCACCCTCTGGTTCACCGGATTGCCGGGCTCAGGCAAAAGCGCCCTGGCCAGGGCCGTCGCCCAGTATCTGCAACTGGCCGGGACCGAAACGGCCCTGCTGGAACTCGACGACCGGCGCAAAGCCTATTTCCCCAAGCCCACCTACAGCGAGGCCGAGCGCGAAAAGGCCTATAGGCTCTTCGCCGACGAGGCCGCCGGACTGTACCGCCAGGGGAAAAAACTCGTCATCATGGACGCCTCGGCCCCGCGTCTGGCCATGCGCGCCTATGCCCGGTCGCTGATGCCCCATTTTGCCGAGGTGCACGTCCATTGCTCCCTGGCCACGGCCATGGCCCGGGAAGCAGCCCGGCCCGAAGGCAAAGTCATGGCCGGGCTTTATGCCAAGGCCATGATGCGCAAAGCCACCGGCCGCGATTTCCCGGGCCTGGGCCAGGTCATCGGTGTGGACGTGCCCTTTGAGGAAGACCCGGCGGCAGAATGTGTGGTGGACGCCGAAGACCTGTCCATCGAGGCCGGGCGCGACGTGGTGCTTGCCTTCCTGCGCCACTGGCCGGGCCTGGACGCGGCCGGGCGTCTCGGATGAGAGGATATGAGGGGAGAGAAGAGGCCTCCGGCGGCCAAAGGGCAGTGCCCTTTGGAAACCCACCTGGGACGAGTTTGGTTTGACTGGGCCACTGCCAAAGCGACGAGTAGAAGTTGCGCAAGAGAAGAGGCCGGAACCATGACCGTTGGTCGTTTGAAAGGGAACGAGTATAAACGAGTTGTTTTGCCAGAGCGGCAAGGTCTGACAGGGCGAGCGCCAGATTAATAGACCCGTTGGCCCAGGGTGACCTCGCGCTCCGGGGTGAGCAGCACCACGCCTGCCTCGCTGTCCAGGCCCAGCACCAGGACTTCCGACAGGAAGCCGGCAATGCGCCGGGGCGCAAAATTGACCACCGCCGTGACCAGCCGGCCCGGCAGTTCCTCGGCAGCATAGACGGCGGCAATGCGGGCGCTCGATTGTTTGACGCCAAGATCCCCGAAATCAAGGCGCAGTTTATAGGCCGGGATGCGCGCCCCCTTGAGCGGTTCGGCCGAAAGGATGCGGCCAACACGGATATCGACTTTGAGAAAATCATCAAATTCAATGAGTTCCATACGATCTCCGCTCAATTGGGCCGATTTGTGTAACCAAAGCCCGGTCTGTGGGCACTTCTCTTGCATTATGTATGGCCATGGAGGGTGCGATGTCTGAAGGCCCGGTGCGGCATTGTCCTGGTTGCGGCCAGGCGCTGCGTTTCCCGTCCCATATCGGGGGCATCCTCATGGCCTGCCCGGTATGCGGCCACCGCTTTGCCTCGCCCTTTCGACTGGCTGGCGGGCCGGCCATTGCGCCGAAGCCGCTGGCCGCGCCGCCGCGACTTGACCCTGATCCGGAAACCACCTCCTCGCCGGCCCCGGCCGCCCCGCTGCCGGCAACCACTCCCGCACCAGCCAATCCAGCCGACTGCAAGACCCTGCGCCAAAACACCCTGGCCGCCCGAGTCGCCGCCAAATACGCCGCCAAATCGTCGTAAGCGATGGAAGTGTCATGAGGGGAGTGCCTCCGACGGCCGGGGGCCTGAGGCCCCCGGACCCCCCAAAGGGGGAAAAGGGCAGTGTTCGCGGAAGCGTGGACGGAAGCGGGAAAAAAGATATCGTCGGCCGGGCAGTGTCCCTATTCCCTTTGCTCTTTCTCCGCCCACACCCCCTCCCGCTCGCACCCTCCCTTTATCTCCCTTTGCAGGGGTCCGGGGGGATCATCCCCCCGGCGGGGTTCGGGGCAGCGCCCCGATTCGTCTTTGCCTTTCGCCTCTTCTTTCCCACCTCTCTCACAAGCTCACAGCGTCAGCATCGTGACGCCCGTAGTGCTCCCGGGCGCGTTCGAAGCTGGTTGTGGCGTAGCAGTAGGCGCAACCGAACAGGCAGCGGTCGTAGGCTCCGATGTCGCGGCTGGGGGCGCAGCCGCAGCCCGGCCGCTGGCCGGCGTCCTTGCCGACGGGGATGGTGCGGCCGGTGTGTGCGCTGATCCAGGCGGCGTCGATGCAGTGGGCGGCCGGAATGCCGGCGGCCTCGAAATCTTCGGGCTGGCAGCAGGTGGAAAGGGCCATGCCGTGGCTGGCGGCGAGGTCGCGCAGGTCGAGGACAAGGCGCAACCGCTCCTCGGGGGATACATCCAAAGGCGCAAAACCGGCCTCGGCCAGGGCGGCCATGCGTTTGGCAATCTTACGGTAGGGTTCGACGAAGCTGACGATCACCCGGTCGGTGTGGCCGGCCAGACTGGCGGCCAGCCGGGCAAAGGTCTGGCGGTGCCAGTCCGGGGGCGTGGCCACAGTCAGGACGATGGGATCGTAGCGCCAGGCGAGGCGGCCGGGCAGAGCCTTGGCCAGTCGGGCGAAGGTTGGAATCGAAATGTCCGGCCCCGGGCATTTCGGGTCGAGCGGCCGGGGGTTGTCCAGGAGCGTATAGAGAAAAAACGGCTCATGCCCCAGGGCGAGGATTTCCGGCAGATGGGGCAGAAGCGGCCGGGGGTCGCGGGTCCACAAGACCAGGGCGGTAACGTCGGCCGCCGCCAGGGAGACACGCGAAATCTGGGCAGCATTGAAAGGGTTTCGCACCTCGCACCATCCGGCCCGAAGCCGGGCCATGAGCCAGCGGGCGTAAAAAGCCGGAAGGTCGGTGCGCCGGCTGGCGCTGATGATCATGGCCGTGTCCCGGCCCTGGCCAGCAGGGCTGCAAATTCGGCGTCCGGCAGCAGGCTGCCGCCCGTGGCCCAGCAGATGTGCGTGGCCGGACGACCGGCCAGAACCGGCAGATTGGCCCGGCGAACGGCCAGGGGACCGGCCAGGGCAGCGGCGGCCGACGGTTCCAGGCGAAGGGCCTCGGCGTCAAAGGCCTCGGCCACATGGCCGAGCATGGCGGCATCGCCGACGGTGTGCGCGCCGTCAAGGACCGGGACCATGAGCCGGCAAACGAGGTCTGAGGGGCGCGATACGGCCAGCCCATCGGCCACGGTGCGCCCGGTCAGGCCGTACTCGGCCGCGCTGATCCCGCCGTGGCGGCCGGTGGCCAGCCCGAGCAGCAGGGCCGGGGCCTCGGTCGGCTCGACGAAAAAGGCCAGGGCCGCGTCCCCCAGGGTCAGCCTCGTGCCCAGGGCAATGCCGCCCGGCGCGCCCCCCACGCCGCAGGGCAGGTGCAGGCACAGGGGATGCCCGGCCGAGACTGCGATACGGCATCCGGCCAGTTGCTGCGGCAACCGCAGTCCGGCCACGGCATAGCCAAGCAGAAGGTCCAGGGAATTTTCATCGTCAATGAAATGCAGGCGCGGCGAATGGCCTGCTTCCTCCCGGGCCACGGCACAGGCTGCGGCGTAGTCGCCGGGGTGTTCGACCACAGTGGCCCCGACGCGGCGCAGCATCTCTTTTTTCCAGGCCCGGGCCTCGGCGGACATGTGGACCGTGACGCCAAAGCCCAGGCCCCGGCCAAAGACGCCGATCGACAGCCCGAGATTGCCCGTGGAGCCGACTGACAGGGTGTGGCTGGAAAAAAAGTTCCGGGCCGCCGGCTCGGCCATCCGGCGGCAGTCGTCATCCGGGCCGGCCAGCAGCCCACCATCCAGGGCAAGGGCCTCGGCCACGGCCAGCACGGCATGGAGCCCGCCCCGGGCCTTGACCGATCCGACCACGGGCAGGGCATGGTCGGCCTTCACAAACACCCGGTCCCCGGCCGGCAGCCCGGCAGCCTTGAGCCGGCGTTCCAGCACGGGCGCAGGAAACAAGGCCGACTCGACCAGACCGCCGGATGGGGCCAGTTCGGGAAAAAGCTCGGCCAGAAGCGGTGCGAAACGCTTGAGGCGCTCCCCGGCCGCCTCGATATCGGCAAGCCTGACCGGCAGGGAGCCGGCCACCGAGGCAATGGGGAGGCGGCCGGGATTGGCGAAAAAGACCGGTTGTCCGGCCCGAAGACCGATGGTCAGCGCGTTGTCCATACTGACGGCATAGCCCAAAGCAGCCAGGCCGCCAATGCCGCCGGCCGGCTGTTTCCGGGCCGGCATGGTCTGATTCCTGCCTTGGCCGAGGGCAAAGCGGGCAGTGTCAGGCCGAGGCGCTGCCGGAGAAAACGAGCTTTCCGCCGGTATAGGACAGGATAGCCGCATTTTGCCGGACTGCGCCCAGGTCGGCTTGGCCATACTGACGCCAGGCCGTGTTGATCGCCTCCTGCCCGGAAGGAGCGTTTTCATTGAGAACGCGCGCAACGACCTGCATTTCACGAAGCAAGTCCTGCTGATTCCATGTTCGCATAACATCACAATGAAGCGCTTTGTTGTTATTTAAAACTGCCTCGATATCCTGCCACTGCGCGTTGTCTTTTCCGATGTGTATTCTGCTTTTCCCGTCGGTATCATAGTCCACTGTCATGGAGAAGCCGCTGTTCGGATCAATCCCGGCTTGAGCGAGACAATCGGAAAGCGCCTGTTCCACTGCCGGGGTATCTTCGGCCACTTGCGTCTGCAAGGCGTCCATGCGCATTATTGAATCCGGCATTGGGCAAAACAGGGAACCATTTCCCGTTTCTGCACCAGCGCCATGGCCATAACAATTCTGCATGAGCGACATCGATATGGAACTGAGTCTGGTCTGCATCAGTTCCGTTTTGTCACCTGTCATTTGATTCAAGGTCTCATGAAACTGCACACCCCGTTCCAGCGCTTTTTGGCGTGTCAGAACAAGAGAACCATTCACCAGCTCACCAGTGGAAATTCCAGCCGTTTGCATCTCTTGGACTCCATCTGTGTCTGTTCTTTTTTGATACTGCCAGACCGATCGGGACTGTGCGACTGTTTCTTGGCAAACACCGGAAATCAAACGCCGCTCTTGGGACAGGCAAAGGCCGCGCCTCTTCAGGACATGGCGTTTATTTCCCACACGCAAAGATGCCCTGCAAAGACATGCAAGCCCCGGACCAAGCAAAAATCAACAAAACTCCTTCAAAATAAACGGCCAGGAGTGGTTGTAGGGATGAAAATTCTGCCCTATCCCGGCAAAACAGACCTGTTCAAGTGTCTGGCTGTGCCCTGCCCCGCCTGCTTTGCGGCGAGACGTTTGCACCTTCGCCGCGGCACGGCGAAAATAGCCGCCGCAGCCTTCGATCCTTGGCCGGGACCCGCTGCGGCAGCAACTTGGCGACACTCCGGCTTCGCCGCCGGCGGGCCAGTGCCGCCCCCTCCCCCTTTACCGCCGGCCCGGCGTGCATTATGGCTCTTGCGCCATGAAATTTCACGTCACCACCATGGGCTGCCAGATGAACGTCGGCGACGGCGACTGGCTCACCCGAGCGCTCATAGCGGAAGGCTTCACTCCGGCTTCTGACGAAGAAGCCGAACTCTTTATTCTTTTCACCTGTTCGGTGCGGGATAAACCCGAGCAGAAGGTGGTCAGCGAGATCGGCCGCATCGCCGACCGGCACCGGGACAACCCGGAGGCCTTCATTGCCGTTGGCGGCTGCACCGCCCAGCAGCTTGGCACGGCCCTGTGGCGACGCTTCCCCATGGTCCGGCTGGTCTTTGGCACCGACGGCATCGCCGCCGCGCCCAGGGCCCTGGCCCGGCTGGCCCGGGAACCCGGCCTTCGCCTGTCGCTTCTGGATTTTACGGAATCCTATCCCGAGCGCGACCAGTCCTGGCCCGAGGACCGGCTGCCGCCCCGGGCCTTTGTCTCCATCATGCAGGGCTGCGACAATTATTGCTCCTACTGCATCGTGCCCTTTGTGCGCGGCCGGCAGAAATCCCGCAGCCTGCCCTCGATCATCGAGGAATGCACCTCTCTGGCCCAGCGCGGCGCGCGCGAGGTGACGCTCCTTGGCCAGAACGTCAACAGCTACGGCCTGGATGATTCCGGCGACGGGACAAGTTTTGCCGCCCTGCTCGACGCCGTGGCCGCCGTGCCCGGCCTTGAGCGCATCCGCTTTACCACCTCCCACCCCAAAGACCTGGACGATGCGGTCATAGCCCGGTTCGCCGACCTGCCCCAACTGTGCCCGGCGCTCCATCTGCCGGTGCAATCCGGTTCCGACGACATCCTGCGCCGCATGGGCCGGCGCTATGACACGGCCGCCTACCTGACCCTGGTCGATAAACTGCGCCGGGCCCGGCCGGACATCGCCCTGACCACGGATTTCATCGTCGGGTTTCCCGGTGAAACCGAGGCCGATTTTGCCGCCACCCTCGATTTGGTGCGAAAGGTAGGATTTGAAAGCGGATTCTCCTTCATGTACTCTGACAGGCCGGGAACCGCGTCCGAGCGTCTGGAGCCGAAAATCAGCCAGGAAGTGAAATCCGCCCGGCTGGCCGAACTCCAAGCGCTCCTCGATGAGCGTCTGGCCGCCTCCCTGGCCGCCCGGGTGGGCCGGACAGACACCGTGCTGATCGAGGGAGCAAGCCGGCGCGACGGGCCGAAAGGACCTTCCTGGCGGGGCCGCGACCCTGCCGGACGCATCGTCAACCTGGCCCTGCCCGGGGCTGGTGACGCCACTGGCCGGCTGGTGCGGGTGCGCATCGTCCAAGCCAAAAAGCACTCCCTCATCGGGGAGGCGGAGGCCGACCATGATTGAAATGAAAGTCTTCGGGCTGGCCCTGGACGAGGATTCCCAGGTGCCGGTGCTGATCCTCAAGGATTCCGAGGAAAAAACCGTGCTGCCGATCTGGATCGGGGCCATGGAGGCCATGGCCATCTCCCTGGCCCTAAACGACGTGGAACTGCCGCGTCCCATGACCCACGACCTGCTGCTCAATATGATCCACAAGCTCGATGCCCATGTGGTGGCCGTCAATGTTACGGAGCTCACCGAGGGCACGTATTACGCCGACATCGAGGTGGAGGTGGAAGGCGGCATCCGGCGCATCGACAGCCGGCCCTCCGACGCCATTGCCCTGGCCCTTCGGGCCAAGGTCCCGATCCTTGTGGCCGAGCCGGTCATTGAACAGGTGGCCAACGAATCCAAGGAAGCCTCGGTGGTGGCCTTTTCCAGCGACGACTCGGACAAATGGACGGAACTGCTCGAAAAATTTGATCCCAACGACACCAAATACAAGATGTGAACATGATCGACCTACACACCCACACCACCTTTTCCGACGGGGTCCTCATTCCGGCCGAACTGGCCAGACGGGCGGCCAAGGCCGGCTATCGGGCCATGGCCATGACCGACCATGCCGACCACTCCAACCTCGACCTCATCGTCTCCAACATCGGCCGGTTTACGGCCGAGACCGGGGCGTTTCTCGGGGTGACGGTGCTGTGCGGGGTGGAGATCACCCATGTGCCGCCGCCGCTCATTTCCCAGCTCGTGGACCGGGCCAGGGCGGCCGGGGCGCAGCTTGTGGTGGTCCACGGCGAGACCATTGTGGAGCCCGTGGAAGTCGGCACCAATCTGGCCGCCATCGAGGCCGGCTGCGACATCCTGGCCCATCCGGGACTGATCACCCCTGAAGAGGCGGAGCTGGCCGCCGAACTCGGGGTCGCCCTGGAAATCACCACCCGCAAGGGGCACAGCCTGACCAACGGCCATGTGGCCGTCCTGGCCCGGCGGTTCGGAGCCAAGCTGGTCATCAACAACGACGCCCACGAACCAGGTGATCTGGTCAATCAGGAACGCCGCAAAAAAGTGGCTCTCGGCGCGGGCCTGACCCTGCAGGAATACCTGCAAGCCGAATCCAACTCCCGCGACATCGTTTCGCGCATCCTTGGCCGGGGCCGGGCCGACTAGCGCCACGGCCTCGCCACGTGCCCAGACAAGACAGCACAACAACTCCAGAGACGCTTTCTCTGTCGCTTGAAAAATACCATCGTATTTTTTAACGGCACGGCACAAACGCGCCCCGCCCCTTCTGCCGCTTCTCTCGTGCGCTTGCCCGCAGACTCTTGCTGCGGGTTTTCCGTCCAGTGGTCTGGTCCGCGATTCTGACCCGCGGCCAGGCCACTTTCTGCTTGCTGTGAACACCACGCATTGTATCACTTTTTTGCAACCATTCCACTTCATGGCGTGAGATATCGGGCATGGCCAGAGGCAAACCATTCTGCACGCATTGCAAACCATTCCAGTGCCAGTCTTAAGCAAACAACTGCACGCTCCAGCCGAGTCGGCATTGACCACGGCGTGCAACTTCACTAGAGAGAATAGTTACTGTCTTACCCTCTCCGTTTCCAACAGCCAACATGCCTGAAAACGTTTGGAAAAATCCACAACACATGAGTAATCCTGGCAAAAACTGACAAACTCCACGGGTGGTAACGCCCAGTACCCGTTACAGGAGACTCGTCATGCCACATCACCCGCCTCTTCCGTGGTATCGCATCCCGGTCTTCTTACCCCTTCTGATCCTTTGCCTGTTCGCCGGATTGGCCCAACCGGCCGGCGCAGACACCTGGACCCTGCTGACCCCCTCGCCCACCGGCAACAACCTCTATGATGCCTACAGTCCCGACGGCGGCACCACCCTGTTTATCGTAGGGGACGGTGGCCTGATTCTCAAAAAGGTCGGCACCACCTACAGCCAGATGCAGTCCGGCACCATTGCCCCGCTCAAGGGCATCTCCGGCCGCAGCGCCAGCGACATCTGGGCCGTCGGCGGCAGCACGGCCACCGGCACCAACACCGATCCCATCCGCTCAGTGCTGCTCCACTTTGACGGAACAGCCTGGACGGCCACCACGCCGCCGACCTATTCCTCTTTCCCCGATCTCTATCCCATAAACGACGTCTGGGTTTCCTCCACCGGCCAGGCCTATGCCGTGACCGACAGCTCCAGCGCGCCGGTCAAATGGAATGCCGGGCTGGCCAAATGGGAATTTGAAAACGTCACGATACCGGACGGCAAACACAGCGACTACAAGCTGAGCGCTCTTTACGGTTTTGCCGACAACGACATCTATGCCGTCGGCACCCACGGCACCATCCTGCACCGCGACGCCACGACCTGGACCGTTGTCGCCCAGTACGAACCATCCTACTGGTTGTCCACCAACCTGCTGCAAACGGTCTGGGGGCCGTCTGCCGAGGCCGTCTTTGCCGGCGGCAACTACGGCCAACTGTACCGACTGCTTCCGTCCGGATCTTCAGGCTGGGAGTTGGTCTTCGGGGGCGAATACCTCGGCGGGGCCAACATGATGGACATGGACGGCACTGGAGCCGACGATATTTGGTTTGTCGGGGCCGGTGGTGCCATCCGACACTGGACAGGCGTGCTCAATGCGCTGGACAATTACAACGATGCCACGGGAAAAACCCGCAACACCATCTGTGCGGCCGGCTCAGGACAGTATTATTTCGCCGGAAACCTCGGACTTATTGAGTCCTTCAACCCTTCAACCGCCACCCGCCAGGCCCTCAACACACCACCGGCCGTCAATACCCCGTGGAAGACCGCAGCCTTTCCAGAGCGCCTCTGGCTTGCCCCCCTCTACCTCGATGCCGCCACCGGCCTCTACACCTGGGACGGCGGCCGCATGACGCCGCACCCCGTGTCCGGCCTCGCGGGCAACGGCCTCACCTGGACGTTTCGAGCCTTTTCAACCTCGGACATGTGGCTGTCGTTTTGGGACTACACTGCGAGCCAGACCGTCACCAAACGAGGCAACGGAACAAGCTGGAGCGACTGGATTATGCCCGGCACAAGCGGCCTGGGCATCCTCGACGTGGCCAAGACGGCTTCAGGCAGTTATGTGGTGCTCATGGAACTCAACGGGAAGGGCCAACCCTGCGCTGTCGGCACGGACTTCCCCACCTGCCTGCCAGGCGGATCGGAAAGCTATCAGTACGCCGCCCTGGCCGCCTCGCCCAACGGCGACGTCCATGCCGTGGGCACGGGCGGACAGGTGGCCCTGTGGCGAAACGGGGCCTGGAGCGTGGCCACGGTTGGCGCCAACGGCGATGACCTGACCGCCGTGGCTGCCGCCGCCGGTATGGTCGTGGCCGTCGGCGTCAACGGCAGCGCCTTTTACACCATCGACGGCACCACCTGGCAGCCAGTGGCCGGCATCACCCGCGAAGTCGCCTCCCCCCCCACCGTCCCGCTCAAATTCTTCACGGCCATCACCCATGCCGGCAACGGTGTCTTCTGGGCCGCACTCAATACAAACACCGCCTATACAGACGGGGGCAAGGGCTTCCTCTACCGGATTGAAGGCGGGGCTGGAGTCCTGGTCCAGGGCGATTTCACCAGTTCCCTCAACGGCCTGTGCGCGTCGGAGAGCCAGTCAGCCGCCTTTGCCGTGGGCGACAACGGCGTCATCTGGACCACCAATCCCGATTTCAAGGAAACCATACCCGGCACACCTGCACCCAACCTGCTCCTGCTCCTGGATAATTAGCCTCCGACCGGTCGCCGTGGCGGTTCCCCCCCAGCCACGGCGACCGGCCCTTGCTTCCGCCACCTTGCCTCCGACTGCCAGCCGTCTTATAAGCAGTCCATTGCTGGAACCTGTTCGAAGGAGCACCCATGACCAGAATCTTCGGCACCTTTGCCATATTGCTGACCCTTTTTGGCCTCTCCGGCTGCGGCTACAACCAGATGCAGACCAATGAGGAAGCGGTCAAGGCCGCCTGGGGCAATGTGGACGCCGCCCTGCAACGCCGCCTGGACCTCATTCCCAACCTCGTGGAAACGGTCAAGGGCTACGCCAGCCACGAAAAGGACACCTTCACCGCCGTCACCGACGCCCGGTCCAAGGCCGGACAGATCAAGCTCACCCCGGAAACCCTGGCCGATCCGCAAGCCATGGCCGCCTTCCAGCAAGCGCAAGGCCAGATGCAGTCGGCCCTTTCGCGCCTGCTGGCCGTGGCCGAGAACTACCCCCAGCTCAAGGCCGACCAGAATTTCCGCGATCTCCAGCACCAGCTTGAAGGCACGGAAAACCGCATCAACGTGGCCAGGCAACGCTACAACCAGACCGTCGAAGTCTATAACAGCTCCATCCGCACCTTTCCCAATTTCATCACCAATTCCCTCATGCTCCATTTAAAGCCCAAAGAATACTACAAGGCCGACGAAGCGGCCCAGCAGGCCCCCAAGGTGAAGTTCTAGCCTGACCGACCGTCATCAGGTGCGTGGCCTTAACCCCGAAGCCGCAGCCCGGCCCAAGGAATACTGATGCAACAGGCTCCGACCTCTCTCCCCGCCGCCACGCGGCGCATTGTTCATAGCGACGGCCCAAACCGCCCGGTTGGGCCGTGGCTGGCCGGTTTTGCCACCTTGTTGGTCGCCCTTGCCGTGTGGAGCGGTGCGGCCCTGGCTCTTGGCGTGCCCCGCCTGGAAGGCCGGGTGACCGACACGGCCCATCTGCTCTCGCCGGCCGCCGCCGCCCGCCTGGACAGCCAGCTGGCCGACTTCGAGCGCACCGATTCCACCCAGGTGGTGGTGCTCACCATCCCCTCCCTGGAGGGTGAACCGCTTGAAGACTACAGCGTCAAGGTGGCGCAAGCCTGGGGCATCGGCCAGAAGGGCAAGGACAACGGGGTGCTGCTGCTCGTCAGCAAAAATGACCGCAAGGTGCGCATCGAAGTGGGCTATGGCCTGGAAGGGCAACTTACCGACGCCCTGACCGGGCGCATCATCGACCACGCCATTGTGCCGGCCTTCAAAGCCGGCAACTTCGACGCCGGCATCGAATCCGGCGTGGCCTCGATCATCGAGGCGGCGCGCGGCGAATACCAGGCACCCCCGGAAACCGGAAAATCCTCCGGCCACGACGACAACGCCTTTTTCGGCCTGTTCATCCTGGCCATGATCCTGACCGCCCTGCTTTCCGGGCTGCCGGCCCTGGCCCGGGCCGGCATCTTCGGCGTGGCCATGCCGGTCCTCGGGGCCTTTTTCGCCCTGCCCCTGGCCATGCTGGCCCTGCTGCTCATGGGCGGCGTCGTGCTTGGCCTGGTCGGCCCGTTTCTGTTCCGGGGCGGACGCGGCGGAGGCGGCGGCTTTTACATCGGCGGCGGCGGGTCCTCGGGCGGGGGCGGCGGATTTTCCGGCGGCGGCGGTTCGTTTGGCGGCGGCGGCTCGTCGGGAAACTGGTAGGAGACGACCATGCGAAAGCTCGTGGATGGATTTTTATCCCCGGCCGACCGGGAAGCGGTGGTAGCGGCGGTTGGTGCGGCCGAGAAACAGACCTCGGCCGAGATCGTGCCCATGGTGGTCGGAGCCAGCGACGACTATCCCAAGGCCGATCTGGCCTGCGCCGTGGTTGTCGGACTGACCGCCGGGCTGCTCCTGTGTCTGGCTTTCGGCACCCGCAACCTGTGGTTTTTTCTCCTGTTCTTCGGCATTTTCGCTCTGCTCGGCTTCGAGGCGGCCAAGCGCACGCCGGCCATAAAGCGTTTGTTCGTGGCCCGGGACCGGGCCCTGGCCGAGACCCGGCAAGCGGCCCAGGCCGCCTTTTTCAACCACGGCCTGACCGAAACCAAGGCCCGAAACGCAGTCCTCATCTATGTCTCGGTCTTTGAGCGGCTGGTCTTTATCCAGCCCGATACCGGTCTGGCCGGCGCGCTCGAGACCAGGACGCTGGACGCGGCCACCGCCGCCCTGACCCTGGGCATTGCCCAGGGCCGGCAGGCCGCGGCCCTGGCCGATTGCGTGGACACCCTGGCCAGCCACCTCGCCCCGCACTTTCCCCCGGCCGACAACGATACCGACGAGATCAAGAACCTGATCCTCCTGTAACGCCCGCTTATCCCAATTGACGCCGGATTTATCTCCTCCGGGCGTTGCATTCGCTGCAGCCTGTGGCATAGTTGGCTCCAAACGCGGCAACCCGGTCGAAGGCGATCGGGTTTTCCAAGGAGGAGTCATGGATCAGTATCACGAGCCTGTCGCCGAACTGACGCCCCTGGATCGGGACTTTGTCCGGGCGCTTTCAAGCCTCAAAGAAGAAATCGAAGCCATCAACTGGTACCACCAGCGGGTGGCGGCGGCTTCCGATCCCCAGATCAAGGCCATCATGGCCCATAACCGCGACGAAGAGATGGAACACGCCATCATGGGTCTGGAATGGTTGCGCCGCACCATGCCGGGCTGGGACGCGGTCATGCGCACCTACCTCTTTACCACCGGCGACATCACCGCCCTGGAAGATGCCGCCACGGCCGAAGGCCAGACCGGCGAAGCGCCCCAGAGCGCCCGTCCCGCCGGCTCCGGCTCACTTGGCATCGGCAGCCTCAAGGCAACCCGCTAACGACCAACGGGAGACGCAACATCCTGGACGGCCGGGCCATGTGCCAGGGCAACCCGCTAACCACCCATGGGAGACGCATTGTCCGGGACAGCCGGACCGTGTGTCAGGGGAAACCCGCCAACCAGCCACGGGTGACGCATCGTCCAGGACGCCCGGCCTTGTGTCGGGGGAAACCTGCTAACCATGCACGGGAGACGCCATGGATATTTTGAAACGCGATCTCGCCCCGGTAACCGCTGCCGCCTGGCAGGCCGTAGACAACCGCGCCCGCCAGACGCTCACCACCATGCTGTCCGGCCGCCGGGTCGTTGATGTCGCCGGCCCCCTTGGCTGGGAATTCGCCGCCGTGCCGCTTGGGCGCATCGAATACGCCAAGGCCCAGTCGGTTTCCGGCATCACCTACGGCCTGCACCAGGTCAAACCGCTGATCGAAGTCAAAGTCCCCTTCACCCTGGACATCGCCGAAATCGACAACGCCGCCCGCGGCGGCAAGGACATTGATCTGGCCGCCCTGGACGAAGCCGCCGAAAAGCTGGCCCGGTTCGAAGAAGAAGCCCTCTACCACGGCTTTGCCCCGGCCGGCATCAAAGGCCTGTCGGAAGTGTCCAGCCAGACCCGGATGCTGGTCTCGGGCGATCCCGAAGACATTGCCGACAAGGTGTCCAAGGCCCTGACCGCCCTGCGCAAGACTTCGGTGGAAGGCCCCTACGCCCTGGTGGTCGGTCCTGAAATGTGGGTGGCCCTTTCCGGCCACGTCCGGGGCTACCCCTTGTCCCAATATCTGGAGACCATGCTTGGCGGGCAGGTCATCGTCAGCCCGTTTATCGAGGAGGCCTACGTCCTCTCCACCCGCGGCGGCGATCTGGAAATGACCCTTGGCGGCGATATCGCCATCGGCTACGCCTCCCACGACACCGAGAAAGTGGCGCTGTTTTTCCTGGAATCCTTCACCTTCCAGGTGCTCGACCCGACCGTGGTGGTGCGCCTGGATTTCAAAGCCGGGAAATAACGCCGCTGGCTTGGTCCCCTGGGCGACACCTGTCAGCGGCCGGCCTGCCGCCTCCCTGCCAGGTGTCGCCGGCAGCGCCCCCTCCCGGAGGCCAGAGACCACAACCGTCTGAGCGGTCAGGCTTGCTGCGTCTTGACTGTTCATCGCGCTCCCGGGTCCTGCTGCGACACACGAGCCCCTGACCGGGCAGACGGGCACGCCCTGGCCGGCCAGGGTGCAGGGCCGGCAAGATAACCGGAGGAAACCCCTTCGCCGGACACGCCCCGGTCGGCTCTTCCCGTTCCCTCCTCGGGCGGCTGCATCCGCGCCGCGGCTTGGGCAAACACGGCCCCCGCCCAGACGTCGCCCCGCTGCCCCCCTGGGAACAACCAGTGTCCATGCATTAAGCACCTAATATTATAGAAAATAATTGAAAAACGACGTGGATAAACAACACGGTGTCGCACTTTCTCAGGCAATCACGGAAATAATTTTCGTGACTCTTAAGGCAATAAAAACCTTGAATAATTAGTGTTAAAACTAACATCACACACACGAAAAATAAACTTTGCGTGTGAGTCAGGTTCGCCCTATCCTTTCCTCAAGCAACAACGGCCCGAACTACCGGCCGGTCCCAAACGATCTCTAACACCCAAGGAGGCCACACCATGAAAGTCAGCGCCCGCAACCTGATCCCCGGCACCGTCAAGAAAGTCACCATCGGTATGGTCAACGCCGAAGTCGTCATCGAAGCCGCCCCCGGCGTCGAGATCGTCTCGGTCATCACCAAGGAATCCGCCGAGGCCATGGGCCTTAAGGCCGGGTCCAAGGTCAAGGCCATGGTCAAGGCCTCCAGCGTCATGGTCATCACCGAGTAGACAGCCCGGCCAAGACGAAAAGCCCGGTCGCAACGTCTGTTGCGACCGGGCTTTCGTTTGTCTGCCGGGTTGGGAAAAAGACGGATCAGATCCCGGCGCCGTCGCGGATGAGCACGCCGCCCGGTCCTTGCTGGGCAATGCGCGCCCCGGCCGGCACGTCGTCCACCACCCAGACATTGCCGCCGATGACCGCGCCCTTGCCGATGGTGATGCGTCCCAGGGCCGTGGCCCCGGCGTAGATCACCACATCGTCCTCGACCACCGGATGGCGGGCATTGCCCTTGACCAGGACCCCGGCCGCATCCTTGGGGAAACTCTTGGCCCCAAGGGTCACGCCCTGATAGAGCCGCACATTGTCGCCGATGATGCAGGTCTCGCCGATGACCGTGCCGGTGCCGTGGTCAATGAAAAACCGCCGGCCGATGGTGGCTCCGGGATGGATGTCGATGCCGGTGCGGGAATGGGCCATTTCCGAGATGATGCGCGGAATGAGGTCCACGCCGAGCTTGTGCAGTTCATGGGCCACCCGGTGGTGGGTCAGCGCGGTCAGGCTCGGGTAGCAGAAAATGGTCTCGCCAGGGGAACGCGAGGCCGGGTCGCCCTCATAGGCGGCCTGGGCGTCCTCGGCCAGAGCCTCGCGGATGTCGGGCAGGCGCATGAGGAAATCGCCCACCAGCCGCTCGGCCCGTTCCTGGCATTCCTGGCAGTTGCCGGCCTCGTTAATTTCGCAAAAAAAGCAGTGCCCCCGCCGGACCTGGTCGGTGAGCAGCTTGTAGACCGCGTCGAGGCTGGCCCCGATATGAAAGCGCATGTTTTCCGGCGCAACATCGGAATGGCCGAAATAGCCCGGAAAAATCGCGCCCCGCAGCCGCTCCATGACCTCTTCCAGGACCGCCACCGACGGCATGGGCTCGTCATGCAGCGGCCGGTGGTAGACCTTTTGGTAGGAGGCCTCCTCGCACAACATCTCCGTGACCCACTCAACCGGCGTTCGCCGTTTGGGACGGGGCAGCCGGATCGCATCGGCAGTCATCAGACCCCCTCGGTGAAAAGCGGCGTGGAGAGATAGCGCTCACCCGTGTCGCAGACGATAAAGACAACCACTTTGCCGGCATTCTCCGGGCGCTTGGCAATCTCCAGGGCGGCATAGGCATTGGCCCCGGACGAGATGCCGCACAGGATGCCTTCCTCGCGCAACAGCCGCCGGGCCATGGCCATGGCGGCCTCATTTTCCACGGTGAACACCTCGTCCACGAGGCTTCGGTCCAGCACCTCGGGGACAAACCCCGCGCCGATGCCCTGGATGGCGTGGGGGCCCGGCTGGCCACCGGACAGCACCGGCGAGGCGGCCGGTTCCACGGCCACGGCCCGAACCTCCGGCTTCCTGGCCTTGAGCGCCCGGGCAACGCCGGTGATGGTGCCGCCCGTGCCGACGCCGGCCACAAAGATATCCACCGCGCCGTCGGTGTCCTCCCAGATTTCCGGCCCCGTGGTCAGGGCGTGGATGTCCGGGTTGGCCGGATTGGAAAACTGCATGGGCATAAAGGCTCCGGGGATCTCGGCAACGAGTTCGCGCGCCCGCGAAACCGCCCCGGTCATGCCCTTGGCCGCCGGAGTCAGCACCAGCTCGGCCCCAAATCCCCGCAGCAAGGTGCGCCGCTCGACGCTCATGGACTCGGGCATGGTAAGGAGCAGCCGGTAGCCGCGCACGGCGCACATAAAGGCCAGCCCGATGCCGGTATTGCCCGACGTCGGCTCCACCACCACCGTGCCCGGCCCGACGCGCCCTTCGCGCTCGGCCGCCCGGATCATGGCCACGCCGATCCGGTCCTTGACCGACGAACACGGATTAAACGACTCCAGTTTGGCCGCCACCCGGGCCGGCAAGCCCTCGGCCAGCTTGGTCAGCCACACCATGGGCGTGCCGCCAACCAGCTCGGTCATGTCATTATAAACGCGCATGGTTCCTCCTGTTGCCGGCCAGGGCGCTGCCCTGGCCCCGCCGGGGGGGAAAATGCCCCCCCGGACCTGCTTGGCGGGCGGCGCGGCCTCAACACGTGCAAGCGGGCTTGGCAGCGTCTTCTTCGCGAAACGGCGACATGCGCCGCAGGGTTTCGATGATGCCCGGCAGTTTCTCCAGGACCAGATCCACGTCGGCCTCGGTGGTGTAGCGCGAGAGGCTGAATCGGATGGAGCCGTGGGCGTAGGTGAACGGCACGCCCATGGCCCGCAGCACGTGGGAGGGTTCGAGGCTGCCCGAGGTGCAGGCCGAGCCGGAGCTGGCGCAGATGCCGTACTGGTCGAGCATGAGCAGGATGGCTTCGCCCTCGACGAACTTGAAGGCGATGCTGGTGGTGTTGGGCAGCCGATGTTCTGTGTCGCCGTTTATCTGGGCGTGGGGCACGGCGGCCAGGATGCCGGCTTCGAGGCGGTCACGCAGGGCTCTGACCCGGGTGTTTTCCTCGGCCATGTGTTCCTTGGCCATGGTCATGGCCTTGGCCAGGGCGATGATGCCGGCGGTATTCTCGGTCCCGGCCCGGCGGCCGCGCTCCTGGTGGCCACCGATGAGAAACGGCCGGAACGGCGTGCCCTTGCGCACATAAAGGACGCCCACGCCCTTGGGGGCGTGGAGCTTGTGGCCGGAAAGCACCAGCATGTCCACGGGCAGCTTGGACAGGTCGATGGCGATCTTGCCCACGGCCTGGACGGCGTCGGTATGGAGCAGCACGCCGCGGGCCTTGCACAGGGCGGCAATCTCGGGCAGCGGGAAAATCACGCCGGTTTCGTTGTTGGCGTACATGATGGAGACGATGGCCGTATCCTTGCGGATGGCCTGCCCCAATTCGTCGAGGCTCAGGCGACCTTTCTCGTCCACGCCGAGATAGGTGACCTCGTAGTCTTTTTCCTCCAGGTGCTTGGCCAGGCTCAGGATGGCCGGATGCTCCACCCGGGTGGTGACGATATGGCGCTTGTCGGGCTGGGCGGCCAGGGCGCTTAATACGGCGGTATTGTCGCCTTCGGAGCCGCAGGAGGTAAAGATCAGCTCGTCGGGCTGGCAGCCGAGCACCCCGGCGATGGCGCTGCGGGCCTCTTTGAGCTTCGTGCCCACATGGCCGCCGAAGGTGTGCATACTCGACGGGTTGCCATAGTATTCCGACAGGAACGGCAGCATTTCGGCCACGACTTCCGGGGCCACCATGGTGGTGGCGTTGTTGTCGAGATAAACCGGCTTCATTTCCCTGCCTCCTTGACCGTGATGCCCGGCTCGACCAGTTCCTGGAGCCGCTTCTCGACGAATTCCGTCAGCGTCACGTTGCTGCTCGGGCAGCCCTTGCAGGCCCCGCGCAGGGACACGAAGACCGTCCTGCCGTCGATGTCCACCAGTTCGATATCGCCGCCGTCCTTTTTCAGATTCGGGCGGATTTCCTCTTCCATGACCTTGGTCACGAGCTTGACCCGCTCCAGATTGGTCATCGGCCGCTTCACCTGCAGTTCGACCAGGGGCTTGGCCGCGGCCTGCCCGAGTTCCTCGGCCAGGATGCCGGCCAGCTTTTCCAGGCAATCGCCGCAGCCGCCGCCGGCCTTGGTGAAATCCGTGACCTCCTCGACGGTGGTCAGCTTGTTTTCCCGGATGGCCCGGCGAATCTGGCCGTCGTAGACGCCGAAACACTTGCACACCAGCTCGCCCTCAGGCTCATGGGCCGGGGCCTTCTCGCCCAGATAGTCGGCCAAAGCCGCTTCCAGGGCTTCCTGGCCCATGACCGAGCAATGCATCTTTTCCTTGGGCAGGCCGCCCAGGTCGTCGGCGATGTCCTTGTTGGTCAGGGCCCGGGCCTCCTCGATGGTCTTGCCCTTGAGCAGTTCGGTCAAAACCGAGCTTGAGGCAATGGCCGAGGCGCAGCCGAAGGTCTGAAACCGGGCGTCCTCGATGACTCCGGCGTCATTGATCTTGAGAAAAAGTTTGAGTGCGTCGCCGCAGGCCAGCGAACCGACCTCGCCCACGGCATTGGCGTCCTCAAGACTGCCGACGTTTCTCGGATTGAGAAAATGATCCCTGACTTTATCCGTATATTCCCACATGATGACCTCCGTTTCGTCGGCTTTGGGCCGACTGGCGCAACGACAGTGTATGCCCCAGGGCGGTTTGCGAAAAGGGGCGTTGGCCGTTTTTTTCAAAGAACACCGACAAATTCATACCATAACGATGAGGTTCGGATAGTCAACCGCGGCCTTTACGCTTTTTCGACCCGGGCGTATGGATTGACCGGAAATCGCCCGGCCCGGCCCGACGCGTGATGCCTGAAGTTTTTTGCTGCGGAGGAGCCTTATGCTCGAAAAACTGGCCCTCGTCGCCCTGGCCGGAGCAGCCGGCACCCTGGCCCGCTACTGGCTCTCCGGCGTGGTCTACGAACTGGCCGGCCGGGATTTTCCCTGGGGCACGGCGGTCGTCAATATCCTCGGCTGCTTTCTGTTTGGCCTGGTATGGGAGCTTGGCGGCGAACGGATGCTCTTGCGCACCGAATCCCGCCTTGTCCTGCTTACCGGCTTCATGGGCGCGTTTACAACCTTTTCCACCTTCATTTTTGAAAGCAGCGCCTTTCTGGAAGACGGCCGCATCCTGCCGGCCCTGGCCAATGTGGGTTTTCAGACCGTGCTGGGGTTTGCCGCAATGTTCGGCGGCCTGCTGCTTGGCCGGCTGCTGTAGCTGCCGTAGGCTGGAGACAGAAACCTGGGGCGTTAGCCCCAGGCCCCCCCGGACCCCTGAGCGAGCCGGAAGCTCCCCATGGGTACGATACTGATGGAGGTATAACCCGATGTCGGAATACGTCGAAATCGAACTGGTGCGTATCTATTGCGGCGAATCCGACCGCGTGGACGGCCGGCCGGTCTATGAACTGCTGGTGGAGGAAGCGCGGCGGCACGGCGCGGCCGGAGCCACGGTGCTGCGCGGAGTGCTCGGATTCGGGGCCGGCAGCCTGGTGCATACCGCCAAAATTTTGCGCCTGTCCGAAGACCTGCCGATGGTCGTCGAAATCGCCGACCGCCCGGACCGCATCGAAGCCCTGCTGCCGCGCCTCGAAGAACTGGCCAAGGGCGGACTGATCGCCCGGCAGCCCATGACCGCCCGGTTCCATTGCCCGGTGCGGGTACGCGACGTCATGGCTTCCGATGTGGCCACCGTCGGCCCGGATGCGCCCCTGGCCGAGGTGGTGGACCTGCTGCTCACCCGAAACGTCAAGGCCGTGCCGGTGCTCGACGCCGGGCGCAAGGTCCTTGGCATCGTCACCGGCGGCGACCTGCTCACCCGCGGGGGGCTGGCGGCGCGGCTTTCGGTCTACGGCCTGCTCCCCCGGGATGCCCGGGAAGAGGCCGCAGCCCAGCTCTCCGGCCGCGTTGCCCGGGACGTCATGACTGCGCCGCCGCAAACCATCGGCGAACGGGCCAGCCTGCGCGAGGCTTCGCAGCGGATGGTGAAAAAGGGCCTCAAGCGCCTGCCCGTGGTCGACGAGGCCGGGGAACTCATCGGCATCGTCAGCCGGGCCGACATCCTGCGTTCGGCAGCCAAGGTGCCGGCCGGGACAGCCGTGGCCCTGCCGCGCTTTACCGCCGGCCTGTTGCAGCAGGCCCGCGACGTGATGTTTACCGACGTGCCCACAGCCAGCCCGGACGACCCCCTGCCCGGGGTGGTGGCCAAGCTCGTGGCCTCGCCGCTTCGCCGGGTGGTGGTCGTGGACAAGGCCGGCGCAGTCGTCGGCATCGTGCTCGACGGCGATCTCCTCACCCGGTGCGGCCCGGAGCGCAAACCCGGCCTGCTGCAGGCGCTTTTCGGTAAAAAGCAGGCTGCTGACGCCTGCCCGGCCGGCACGGTGCGCGAGGTCATGCAGCCAACCGTTCACAGCGTGCCCGAAGACGCCTCGCTCATGGACGTGTTGCAAAAAATGCTGGCCCATCACGTCAAACGGCTGGTGGTCACAGGCGAGGGCAACCGCCTGGTCGGCATGGTGGACCGGGAGGCGCTTTTGCAGGTCATCGCCGGCCGGACGGGATAGATTTGCCTTGCCGGCCGATTCGCGGTAAGCCCCGCCTCGCCGGGCTTTCGCGCCCGCAGCCAATACCATCAAGGAGCCACACCATGGAACGTACCCTTTCCATCATCAAGCCCGACGCCGTTGAGCGCAATCTGTCCGGAGCCATCCTCAAAATGATCCAGGACGCCGGCCTCAAGGTCGTGGCCATGAAGATGATCCAGCTTTCCGCCGCCGAGGCCGAAGGCTTCTACGCCGTGCACAAGGAACGCCCGTTTTTCCGCAGCCTGGTGGATTTCATGATCTCCGGCCCGGTGGTCGTGTCCATCCTCGAAGGCGACGACGCCATTGCCAAATACCGCAAGCTCATGGGCGCCACCAACCCGGCCAATGCCGAGGAAGGCACCATCCGCAAGTGCTTTGCCCTGGACATCGAGAAGAACTCGGTCCACGGCTCCGACGCCCCTGAGACGGCCGCCTTCGAGACCGCCTACTACTTCAGCACGCTTGAGATGGTGGGCTAAGGCCATGGCCGCCGTCATCGGATTTCTCGGCGCGGGGAACATGGGCGCGGCCATCATCAAGGGCCTTGCCGCTGTCCCCGACGTTTCGGCCGTGGCCTACGACGTCGATGCCGCCAAGGTCGCGGCCCTGGCCGGCGAGAAGCTGGCCAAGGCCGCAGCCACC
The DNA here is from genome assembly GCF_001936595.1 of Desulfovibrio sp. DV. GTDB lineage: Bacteria > Desulfobacterota > Desulfovibrionia > Desulfovibrionales > Desulfovibrionaceae > Solidesulfovibrio. The sequence continues at coordinate 11,665 of NZ_MLBG01000017.1, read as the reverse complement.
CCCGAAGATCTGGCGGCCGCAAGCGACTATCTCGTTTTGTGCGTCAAACCCCAGTACCTCGCCGCGGCCATGGCCGAACTGGCCCCGCACCTGGGACCGGAGACGGTCATCGTGTCCATCGTGGCCGGCGTGACCATGGCGAAACTGCGGGAGCTTGCCGGCGGCAAGTGCCCGGTGGTGCGGGTCATGCCCAACACCCCGGCCCTGGTCGGTGCGGGCCAGTTCGCCCTGTGCCTGGACGACCCGGCCCTGGACGCCGGCCAGAAGGACTTCGTCGCCAGACTCTTTGCCGCCCTGGGGCGCACGTACGTGCTGGAAGAAAAATTCTTCGACGCCTTCACCGGCCTGGCCGGTTCGGGTCCGGCCTATGTGCTCCACTTCATGGAAGCGCTCATCGAATCCGGGGTGCTCATGGGCTTTGCCCGGGACAAGTCCACGGACATCGTGCTCGGCCTGTTTGAGGGCACGGCCAAGCTGGCCGTGGAAACGGGCCTGCATCCGAGCGTGTTGCGCGAGATGGTGACCTCGCCGGCCGGCACCACCATTGAGGCGCTCATGCATCTGGACCGTAAAGCCGTGCGCGCCGCCATCATTGATGCAGCCGTGGCCTCCAAGGACCGTTCCACGGCCCTTGGCGCATAATTCGACGCACAATCGTAACAAAGCCCCCGTCGGAAACATCCGGCGGGGGCTTTTCTCTTGTCAGGATCGGCCAAGGTCAGGCAGGACGCACCACATTTGTGGCTTTGGGTCCCCGCTCACCTTGAAGGATCTCAAAGGATACTTCCTCGCCCTCGCGCAGCGTGCGAAATCCTTCGCCTTCAATGGACGAGTAATGGACGAAGACGTCATCTTCGCCTTCGCGCATGATAAATCCATAACCCTTTTTGTCACTGAACCACTTCACGGTGCCTTCGAAAGCCATACGTCTGCCCTCCTGAAAAATTCGTACTTTACCAGCTACCACTCAAAACGGAATGTCGTCAACAACAAATCATTTTAGCGTCCATAGAACGAATAAAGAAGACCGATTGACTGAGGATTGAGCGAGAACCACATTCAGGCACGAGCACTATGCAAGCAGCGCGATAATGCTTCGCAAAGCAATTGTTCCCACAGCAACAATACATCCTGTGAACAATACTAACCGGCTCAACAACCCATACCGCTGTGCATCCCAGGCCCCAGACGGCGGTCCCAGACGGGGCTTTTCGACGATTACGCCGAAATACCGCGACGGGCCGCCCATGCCGCCGCCGCACAGCCAGGCGGCCGCAGCCATGGGCCAGCCGGCGTTGGGGCTGGCGCTTTTGGCGGCGTCGCGGGCAATGTCGGCCAGACGCACACCGCCTAAGCGGCCAAGCAGGCCGGCAGCCAGCCACATGGCCGCCACGGTGAGCCGGGCCGGCAACCAGGCCAGCACATCGTCGGCCCTGGCCCCGAACCAGCCGAAATCCGTGTAGCGCTCCGTTCGATAGCCCCACATGGAGTCGGCCGTGGACACGGCCTTGTAGGCCCACAGTCCGGCCGGGCCGGCCAGGGCCAGCCAGAAAAGCGGCGCGACAAAACCGTCGTTGGCGTTCTCGGCCACGGATTCGGCCAGGGCCCGCCACAGGTCCGGCCCGTCAAGTTCCGTCACGTCCCGACTGACCAGCCCGCCCACAACACTCCGGGCAGCTTCGATGTCACCAACAATCAAGAACCGTGCCGCCTTACGGCCCTCGGCCAAAAGGCCCCCCAGGGCCAGCCCGGCATAGGCAAAATACAGGGCGCACAGCGAGCCAAGGAAGGGCAGCCGGGACGCCGCCCAGACCAGACCGGCGCTGCCGGCAGCCACGGCCAGGACACAGACGGCTCCAAAGACACGAGTGCGCCGGCCCGGCCGGTCGGCCAGGGTGTCCAACCGGGCGTAGCACCAGCCAATGGCCCGCACCGGATGGGGCCAGCCGGCCGGATCGCCCAGGAGCAGGTCAAGGCCTACGGCCAAGGGCAGCAGCAGTGGATTCATGCAACATTCCAATAGTTGTGGTGGTGATGCGGCAGATGGATTCCACGATCAGGCGACGGCCCGGCCCGGGATTCCAGAAAAAATGGAAACCCCTGTCCAAGAAAACCGGGGGCGGCGTTGCGTCTCCCGTCCGCCTCTTCCCGTCGTTTCCTGCTCCGCTTTCGCAAACCGACTTGCTGCCGCGCGCAGTCAAAGCAAACGTCCCCAAGATGGGTTTCCAAAGGGTATCAGTCCCTTTGGCCGCCGGAGCAACGGTGTTCCCTGTCAAGCTCAAACACCAACGATCACGACCCTGGCCCCTTTGCGTCTTTTCTTGCGCAACTTCCGCTCGTCGACTTGACGCCGCACCCGGTCAAATCAAACCAACCCCAGGCGGGATTCCAAAGGGCTCAGCCCTTTGGCCGCCGGAGGCACTCTTTCTCTTCTCCCCGCTCTCACCCAATATCAGGCGGGCGGCGCAGTTTTTTGGCGTAGCGGTCGAGTTCGCTCAGCACGCAGCCGCAGTAGGGCTGGCGATAGATGTCCCACTCCCGGGACAGGGCAATGCCCTCATCCCAATGGACGCGGTAGTCGGCATAGGCAAAGGCTACGCCATGGCTGGCGGTGGCGTCCCGGCCCAGTGCGGTGATGGCGGCGTGGTCCTGGTATTTGCTGTACAGAAGCGACGAGGTGAAGGTGTTGCAGTCGAGTTCGCGGGCCCTGGCCGCGGTCCGGTTCAGGCGCTCGGCCCAACACGGCCGGCAGCGTCCGGCCGGGTCGGCCAGGGACCGGACCATGTGGGGCACGGGATTGTAGTCGTCGATGACCAGGGTGATCCCCAGACGCCCGGCCACTTTGGCCGCGCCGTCGCGGCGGCGCAGCCACTCGGCGGCCGGCTGGATGTTGTCGTTGGCAAAAAGCCCGACAACATCCAACCCGGCCTCGGTCAGGCGCAGGAGCGGCGCAATGGCGCACGGGCCGCAGCAGATATGAAGCAACACCCGGCTGGCCATGGCCACACTGCGGCTCAGAGCGCGAGAATATTGATCTTTTTCTTAAATTCTTCTTCCATGGCCGAAAGCCGCACCCGCTTGTTGTTGAGCATGTACAGGGCGAGCTCCTCGGACACCTTGGCCGTGACCGACTCCTGGCCGGTGTCTTTGCGCAACTGGCGATAGACGTCTTTGAGCACGGTGAGGGCCTGCCACTCGTGGTTGCGGCGCTGTCCCGAGCCGTTGCAGCAGGGGCAGGGTTCGGAGGTGATGGACAGGGCCGAGGAGCCCAGGCGCTGGCGCACGATCTCAAGCAGGCCAAAACGGGAGATGCGGCCCACATCCGTGCGCGCCCGGTCGTTTTTAAAGGCCGCGCGCAAGGTTTTTTCCACCTCGGCCACGTGCTTTCGGTCCTTCATCTCGATAAAATCGATGACCACCTGGCCGCCGATGTCGCGCAGGCGCAGTTGCCGGGCCACTTCTTCCGAGGCCTCGATATTGGTCTTGAGGGCCATCTCGCGGAAATTGGATTCGCCGCCGATCTTGCCGGAGTTGATGTCAACGGCCGTGAGCGCCTCGGCGTGGTCAAAGACCAGCACCCCGCCGCTTGGCAGGGTCACTTCCCGGCCGTAGAGTTGCTCGATCTGTTTGCGCAGATTGAAGCGGTCCCACAGCGGAATATCAATGTCGCTGTGTTGTTTGACGATGCCCGGACGGCGGGGATAGACCAGGGCCGCCATTTCGGACACGCGCTTGGCGGTTTCCGGCTCATCCACCCAGATTTCACCCACGTCGTCGGTGAGGTAGTCGCGAACGGCCCGGGACGACAGATCGAGCTCCTGGTAAATGAGGCTTGGCGTGTCGGCCGTGGTGCCGCGCTGGCGCACTTCCTTCCACAGGCGCTTTAAGTAGGACAGATCGCGCTCAAGGGACGTCTTGGACTGGGACAGGGCGGCGGTGCGCACGATCAGTCCCAGGCCCTCGTCGAGTTTGAGGCCGGAAATGACTTCCTTAAGCCGCTTGCGTTCGGCCTCGTCCTCGATCTTGCGCGACACGCCCCGCTGCTCGCGTCCAGGGGTGAGGACAAAATAACGGCCGGGCAGGGACAGATAGGTGGTTAAAAACGCGCCTTTGTGCCCGGTCGGCTCCTTGACCACCTGGACAAGCAACTCCTGGTTTTTTTTCAGCGCCTTCTGGATGGGCGGATATTTGGGCCGGCGGTCGCCGCCGGACTGCACGATCTGGTAGTACTCGGGGTGGACCTCGTCGATCTGCAAAAAGCCGTTTCGGTCCGCGCCGTAATTGATAAACGCCGCCTGCAGGGCCGGATCAATGTTATGGATCTTGCCCTTGTAGATATGGCCCCGGGTCTTGGCCTGGTGGACCATTTCCACATAATATTCGAGCAGCAGGCCGTCTTCGGCCACGGCCACCTCGACCTGTTCGCCGGGCAGCACGCTGATGAACATTTTCTGCTTGCGTTTCTTTCCTCTGCTCATTTCCATGAAACTCCCTGCCAGGACGCGTTCGTCCGGGCAAAATTTTGTTTATCCGGTCATCCGGAATAGAAAAAATCATCATCGTCGGGCTGCCGGCGAACCGAACCGGTCCGCAGGAGGCCATCAAGGGCACGGCGCACGTGCTCGACGGGAACGCCGAGTCCGGCAGCCAACCCTTGCTCAGTCTGGGGGCGACGGGCCACGGAGGCGGCGATGCGGGCCGCAAGCTCCTCCGAATGCCGACCGACCAGAGCCGTCGGCCCGTGTCCGGACGGATCGCCGGAAAGGGCCGTTGCAGCGTCGGCACTGCCGAGGCTCTCGCGAAAGCGGGCGAGAACCTCGCGCGGGACAGCCGTCGCGCCGGCATAGGCTCCGGGCCGGGACATGGTGACGACATCCACCCGCGTGGGTGCCAGTTCCCGGCAAAACCCCTGCAAAAGATCAAGATTTTCAGCCGTATCATTGATACCGGCCAAAAGCAGCACTTCCAGAAAGATCGATCCGCCGTACATGGCCCGAAAATCGAGCAGGCCCCGGCGGATGGTGTCCAGGCCGATGGCGGCATGGGGGCGGTTCAGGCGACGGTACTCGGAGGCGACCAACGTGTCCATGGAGGGCAGGACAATGTCGGCGGCAGAAAGCGCTCCCCGCACGTCCGCATCCGGCAGCAGGCTCGAATTGGTGAGCACGGCCACGGGGATGTCGGGGAAAAGTTCTTTGGTCCCGGCAATAATGTCGCCAAGGTCGGTATTGAGGCAGGGTTCGCCAAGCCCCCCGAGAGTCACGACGTCGGGCATGGCGTGGCCGGCCGCCTTCCAGGCGGCCAGTTCGTCCAGGATGCGCCTGGCCGGGACATAGGGCTTTCGGACGGTGGTCAGGGCCTCGGTGACGCCGACCTCGCAGTAGAGGCAATCGAACGTGCAGATCCGCGCGCCAAGCAGGTCCAGGCCCAACGACACGCCAAGGCGACCCGATCCGACCGGGCCGAAAACATACTGAAGAGGGTTCGTAGCGCGATCCTCCTTGCCGCGTACACACTTGACAGGCGCGTCCCGGCGTGGTCAAGGGCCTCGACCCATATACCACTGCGGGGTGACATGTGAAACAGGGCGATTTGATACTTCTGGTCTCTCCCAAGGGCAAGCGATATCTGCGGCGTTTTGACCCGGAAACCGTACTCCATACCCAGGAAGGCATGATTCGGTTCACCGATGTGGAGCGCGCCGGCAGCGGCGGCGCTGTGACCACCCACATCGGCCACGTCTTCCGCATCCTTCGCCCATCCACCTACGATCTCATCAAGGGGGTCAAGCGTTCGACCCAGATCATGTACCCCAAAGAGATCGGTTACGTCATTTTGAAATTGGGCATCGGCCCAGGAGTGCGGGTGGTGGAGTCCGGCAGCGGCTCCGGCGGCCTGACCCTGGCCCTGGCCTGGCACGTAGGCGACACGGGCCGGGTCTACACCTTTGAAAAGCGTCCGGAATTCTACACCTTGTCCGGCGAAAACCTCGACGCCGTGGGCCTTGGCCATCGCGTGTCGCGCCACAACTGCGACATTGCCGAGGGCTTTTTCCCGGAATCCGTGACCAAGGGCGATCCGCAAAGCGACCCCACCGACGCCGACGCGCTCTTTCTCGACGTGCGCACACCCTGGGACTATCTTGACCAGGCCGCAGCCGTGGTGCGTCCCGGCGCGCCGGTCGGGTTCCTGCTGCCCACCACCAACCAGATCAGCGAACTGCTCTGGGCCATGGAGAAGTCCCCCTTCGAGGACATCGAGGTGCTGGAAATCCTGGTGCGCCGCTACAAGCCCGTACCCGAGCGCCTGCGCCCCGAAGACCGCATGGTGGCCCATACCGGATTTCTCGTCTTTGCCCGCCACGGCGGCCGGGACGTGTGCCCCCCGCTGCCGCCGGCCGATTTCCCGGATTCCCTTGACGCTCCCGGACATCCGGAAGCTGACGGCCCCAATATTCCCGGACCATCCGATTGACCTGCCGGGGGGATGCGGCTAAGAGTCTTATCATGGCAAAAGATGTGCTGTGCGCCGAAACCCCCCGGTCCCTCAAGCGGCTGCTCGATCCTCTGGGCAGCCTGCTCGGGATCCCGGTCACCGTCCGCCCGTCGGCCGACAGTCCGGTCTGGCCGGACCCCGGGGCCGAGGCGCACGCCATGCTGCACCGGGAATTTCCCGAGCGCGGCCCTTGTCCCCTGCTCGAGGCGACGGATGCCTTCCCGGATGAGAGCCCCTCGCCGGCCCTGTGCCCCCTGGGCATGACCGTCCGCCGGTTCTCCCTGCCCCTTCGCGACGGCGGCCCGGGTGTGCTGACCCTGGGGCCGTATTTCACCAATCCGGCCGATCGGCAAAGCCTGTTCGGGCACAGCCCGGCAGCCGACGCCGCCTTGCACATCATTCCCTGCCTGACCCCGGAACGCCATACCATGCTCCAGGCGTTTTACCGGGAATTCGCCGCCTTTGCCGGATCGGCCGCCAAGGCCGGCGCGGCCAAGGAACTGTTTTTGGCCAACATGAGCCATGAGCTGCGCACACCCTTAAACGGCATCATGGGGATGCTGAGCCTTCTGCTGCAAGGCGAGCAGGACCAGCGCCGCCGCCAGTTCCTGGAACTGGCCATGAACGCCTCCAACCAGCTCCTTGGCGTCATAAACGCCCTGCTCGACATGACCACCATCACCGCCGGCCGCCTCACCCTGGCTGAGGAGCCCTTCGACCTGCGCACCACCCTCGCAGCGCTTTTCGCCATGTGCGGCGAGGACGCTGCCGCGCGTGGCCTTGCCTTTCATAACACCATCGACGAGGCCGTGCCGCAGTTTCTGGTTGGCGACGCCCAGCGCCTGCGCCAGGTGCTGCTCAACCTCATCCACAATGCGCTTAAATATACCGAAAAGGGTTCCATCAGCGTCACCGCATCGGTGGATCCGGCCGGTCATGCCTCCACCGACGTCGTGCCCCTTCGGTTCACCGTGCGCGACACCGGCATCGGCATCCACCCGGACCGGCAAAACGATATCTTCGAGCATTTCACCATCGGCGAACCATTTCTCAGCAAACGCTACGCCCAGGTCGGCCTGGGTCTGGCCATTTCCAAGGACATCGTGGAGAAGATGCACGGCTGTCTCCATCTGGAAAGCACCCTTGGCCGGGGCAGCGCCTTTTCTTTTACGGCCATGCTGCGCCGCCCCTCTCCCGAACTCCTGTCCGCCCTGCTCCCGGCCCTGGGCCAATCGTCGTCCGCCCGCTGCCAGGGGGCGGTCATTGTTTACGCCGAAGACGACCCGGTGGCCCAGCTCCTGGTGCGCCGCATTCTCGAAGACCGGGGATACGCCCCGGTCATCGCCGCATCCTGCGAGCAGCTCTTTGACATCCTGGGCGCCCAATCCGTGGATCTGGTGCTTATGGACATCCAGATGCCCGGCATCTGCGGCCTGGAGTCCACCCGGCGCATCCGCGACGGGTTCGTTCCCGGCCTGCCCCGGGACATCCCCATCGTGGGGCTTTCCGCCTCAGCCACCCCGGAAGACCGCCGGCTCGGCCTGGAAGCCGGCATGACCGATTATATTGCCAAGCCCGTCACCCGTTATGAACTGCTGGCCGTGGTCCAACGGACTTTGTTGGGCAGAGCGCCTCGAATCGCTTGATTTCCGCGCCGGCCCGCGCTATGAAACCTCTCTTTTTCCCACCACGGGATATCGCTCCAAAGGAGACCCGGCATGACCCGTAAGGACCGTACCGAGGGCATCTATTCCCGCCGGGAAGTGCTCGACGAATCGGAACGCCGCCAATACTATCAGATCCAGATCAAGGATCTGCTCTCGTATGCCTATCGCTATTCCGAGGATGTCAAAAAGCGCTTCGACCGTGCCCAGTTCCAGGCCTCGAAGTTCAAGACCCTCTCGGACCTCAAGCACATACCCATTCTCAAAAAGAAAGAACTCATCTTTCTGCAGTCCATGGGTCCGCGCCTGGGAGGGCTGCTCACCAAGGACATGGGCGAGTTGCGGCGGATTTTTCTGTCCCCCGGACCGATCTTCGACCCCGAGGACCGCGAGGACGATTACTGGGGCTGGACCGAAGGCTTTTACGCCTGCGGCTTCCGTTCCGGCGACCTCGTGCAGGTGACGTTTAACTATCATCTCACCCCGGCCGGCCTCATGTTCGAGGAGCCGCTTAAAAACCTGGGCTGCGCCGTGGTCCCTGCCGGTCCCGGCAACTCGGCCACCCAGCTTGAGATCATGCAGAAGCTGCGGGCCACCGGCTATGTCGGCACCCCGAGCTACCTCATGCACCTGGCCCAGAAGGGCGAGGAGATGGGGCTTAACCTGCGCAAAGACCTGTACATGGAAGTGGCCTTCGTCACCGGCGAGAAATTCTCCGAAAAGCTGCGCGCCAATCTGGAGAAGAAATTCGACATCATCATGCGCCAGGGCTACGGCACAGCGGATGTCGGCTGCATCGGCTACGAGTGCTTCCACAAGACGGGCCTGCACATCGCCAACCGGGCTTTTGTCGAAATCTGCCATCCGGACACGGGCATTCCGCTCAAGGACGGCGAAGTCGGCGAAATCGTGGTCACGGCCTTTAACAAGACCTATCCGCTGATCCGGCTGGCCACGGGCGATCTGTCCTACATCGAGCGTGCGCCCTGCCCGTGCGGACGGACCTCGCCGCGCCTGGGTTCCATTGTCGGACGCGTGGACACAACCGCCCGCATCAAGGGCATGTTCGTCTACCCGCACCAGGTCGAGCAGGTCATCACCCGGTTTGAGGAAATCAAGCGCTGGCAGATCGAAGTCACCAACCCCGGCGGCATCGACGAGATGAACCTCATCATCGAGGCCTCCAACTTCAAGCGCGAAGAAGATCTGCTCCACAAGTTCCGGGAGAAGATCAAGCTGCGCCCGGGGCTGACCGTGGTGGCTCCCGGCACCCTGCCGCCGCAGATCAAGCCCATCGAAGACAAGCGCAAGTGGGACTAGGCGAGCGCGCCCAACAGCCAACGGCATGAACGCGCCGGCCTCTTTACAAGCTGCCTTTTCGGCCCTCCGGGGCGCGGGTATCCCCCGCGCCCTGCGGGCCGTTTTTATGGCCTGTCTGCTGGCCCTGGCCGTTCTCACGGCCGGGTGCGCAGCCAGACGCGCCGGACCGCCGCCTTTTGCCCCGGAAACCCTGCTCGATGCTGCGGCCAGACCGCTCTCCCCGGCCGTCTTTGCCCGGGACATCGCCGGGGCCGACTACATCCTCCTTGGCGAGGAACATCCCAACCCCTGCGACCACCTGGCCCAGGCCGCCGTCATCCGCCGACTGGCCGCTGCCGGCGCTTTCCCGGCCATCGGCCTGGAGATGGTCCCGGCCGACCGGCAGCAGGTCCTGGACGCCTTCAATGCCGGCACCCTGTCCCTGGCCGACCTGCCAAAGGCCCTGGACTGGAAAACCACCTGGGGCTTTGATTTCGAGCTCTACGCCCCCATTTTCGAGGCCGCCCGGGACTTCCGCCTGCCCCTTTTCGCCCTAAATGTCCCCAAGGGCCTGGCCAAGAAAGTCGGCCGCGCCGGCCTTGACGCCCTGCCCCCGGCCGAGCGGACCCTCCTCCCCGGTGCCCTCCTGCCGCCCCATCCGGCCCAGGTCGAGGAACTGCGTGCCTTTTTCGTCCACCACGGCCCCATGGGCAAGCCCGTCCCCGATTCCGCGCCCCGGAAAGAAGCTGCGCCCGGCCGCGATCCCTTTGCCAGCTTCCTGACGGTCCAGTCCCTGTGGGATACGCAGATGGCGGCCCGGGCGCTGTATGCCCGCTCGCTGACCGCCCGCCCGGTGGTGATTATCGCCGGAGCCGGCCATGTGGCGGACGGCTGGGGCATTGCCCGGCGGCTGGCCGTGTACGATCCTTCGGCCCGGACCGTCACCGTTGTGCCCTGGCGCGGCGGCGAGGCCCCGGCTCCGGGCGAAGCCACGTTTTTTGCCGCCTGTCCGGCCATCCAGAAAAGCCGGCTCGGCATGACCCTCTCGCATGACCAGCCAACGCCGGGCCAGCCGGTCCCGCCGCTCTTGGTAACAGCCGTGGCCCCGGGCTCTGCCGCCGGGAAAGCCGGGCTGCTGGCCGGCGACGCCGTCACCGCGGCCGGTAAACATCCGGCCACCGATCTGGCCGTGCTGCACCAAGCCGCCATGGAAGCGGCCAAGGCCGGGGAACCGCTGACGCTCACCGTCTCCCGGGCCGGCGAAACACTGGCCATCACCATCCCGCTCGCCGCGCCGCCGGCTGGAAAATAACCGCCATGCCCGAACTTCCCGAAGTGGAAACCATTGCCCGCGCCCTGGCTCCGGGCCTGACCGGCCGCGTGGTGACCGGGGTCGACGTCCCCGACGCCAAAGTCCTGGCCGGGCCGGGGAGCCGCACAGCCTTTGCCGCCGCCGCCTTGGGGCGGGTGGTCGAATCGGTCGGCCGCCGGGCCAAGCTGCTGCTCATTGCCCTTGGACCCCGGCCCCACATTGCCGACGACTGCCCGGTCTTCCTGGCGCTGCATCTCAAAATGACCGGCCGCTTCCACATCGCCCCCTCGAACGACGCCCCCCCGGCCTATGCCCGGCTGCTCGTCCACCTCGACGACGGCAATGCCCTGGTTTTTTCCGACATGCGCCGGTTCGGCACGGCCCGGCTGGCGACCCCCGAGGCGCTGGCCGCCTGGAAATTTTACGCCTCCCTTGGCCCGGAACCCTGGGACATGACGCCCGAGGCCTTTGAGGCGGCCCTTTGCCGCAAGACCACCCGCATCAAGGCGGCCATCCTCGACCAGACCGTCATCGCCGGGGTCGGCAACATCTACGCCGACGAATCCCTCCATGCCGCCTGTATCCGGCCCGATACGCCGGCCAGCGCCCTGACCCCGGCCGCCCGCCGCAAGTTGCTCACCGCCATCCAGGCCGTCATCGCCAGGGCCATTGCCGCCGGCGGCAGCACCATCCGGGACTACCGCACCCCGGATGGCGTGGAAGGCGGCTTCCAGCACCAGTTCGCCGTCTACGGCAAGGCCGGCGAGCCCTGCCCGGGCTGCGGCAAAGCGCTTATTTCGATCAAAGTGGCCGGGCGGACATCGACGTTTTGTCCGCAGTGCCAGAAGTGAAAACGAATACGAAGAGAAAGAAAACCGGGGGGGATCATCCCCGG
>NZ_MLBG01000016.1 GCF_001936595.1 Desulfovibrio sp. DV | reverse complement strand
ATCAGCGCCAGGTTGTCCAGGACATACCAGACACCGGTGGTGACGATGATGACCGTCAGCGGTTCGCGGACCTGGCCTTCGGCTTTAAACACGGGTTTGATGACCACGTCCTGCAGATAATAGCCGAAAACGAACAGGACGGGCGGTACAATGACAAGGGCCAGATACGGGTGGATGCCCGTGAGACGAATCAGCCAATACGCGCTGAACATGCCGACCATTAAAAGCGAGCCGTGGGCGAAGTTGACGACCTTCATCACTCCGAAGATCAGAGTGAGTCCGAGGGCCGTCAGCCCGTACATGGCTCCCATCATGGTGCCGTTGAGCGCCGCCTGAATCACCGCGGTCATGAAGCCTCTCCGGACGTTATGCCCCGGACCGGCTCGGGCCGGTCCGGGACGTTGGTGCCATGAATACTATTTATTGGCCGGGAAGACCGGGGTGTAGCCGGCGCGACGGGCGGATTTCGGCCACACGGTGACGCGGTCGGGCTTGCCGTCCACATTGGCCACCTGGACGATGACGATGCCGGCGTTCTTGTTCTGGCCGGTCTCGTCGAACTGGACGCCGTCGTAGGAGACGACCATGCCCGGTCCGGTGGTGAGGTTGGTGGAAGCCAGGGCGTCGCGGATCTTGGCCGGCTCGGTGGAAGCAGCGCGCTCCAGGGCGTCGGCGATGACGTACATGGCGACGTAGGCGTCAACAGACTCGCCGGTCAGGTCATAGCCGTACTTTTTCTTGAACTTCTCGTTGGCCGGCTTGGCCGCGGGCTTGTTGACGTCGGTGTTCCACTCGACTTCGTCAAAGATGCCAAGGGCGTTGGTGTCGGTATTTTCCAGGAACTTGGGGTCGGCATGGCCGCCGCCGCTGGCCAGGACGACTTTGGGCTTCAGCTGCATTTCGGTCATGGTGTTGGTCAACAGGATGGCATCGGCCGCGTTGGAGACCAGCAGCACGATGTCGGGGTTGGCCGACTTGAGCTTGGTCACGACCGGGGTGAGGTCGGTGGCGGTGGAGGGGTACGGCTCGTCCAGGACGATTTCGTAGCCGTCTTTCTTGGCCAGTTCGCGCCATTTCTCGGCAAAACCGGTGCCCCAGTCGCCGTTTTCAAAGACAAAGGCGATCTTTTTCAGCTTCACGCCGGTTTCTTCCTGCATGTCCTTGAGGAAGCGGAATTGGTCGCGCACCCACCAGGAATCCTTGGCCGCGATGCGGAAGACGTTTTTAAAGCCACGCTCGGTGATGGTGTCGCGCACGGCAACCGGCACCACAAAGGGGATGCCGTAACGCTCGGCCACCTGGGTGGCCGGGTAGGTGACGGCGGAGTTCCAGCAGCCGGTCATGAGGTTGACCTTTTCGGTGTTGATCAGGCGCTCGGTCTCGGTGACGCCGACGGTGGGGTCGGACTTGCTGTCGGCGTAGACCAGCTCCAGCTTGGCGCCGCCCAGGGATTTGATGCCGCCGGCGGCGTTGATCTCTTCCACGGCCATTTCCCGGGCCTGCTTGCCCTGGACGCCGACCGAGGCCGAGGGGCCGGAGAGCGGTTCGACGTTGCCGATTTTGACGGTTTTGTCAGCGGCCAGGGCCGGGACGGCGAACAGGGCGGCGGAGAGGGCCACGCCCATACAGCCGGCTAAAAGCGAGGTAAAAGAACCGTTTTTCATGCCTACACCCCTTTGTTGGTTGTCGGTTGCCTGGGTCAAGTCGTGTTGCCAGCCTATTTGCCGAGGGTCTTGGACACCTCGCGGATGCCTTCTTCCATGATGTCGAGGCCGCGTTCGAGCTGCTCGCGGGTGATGACCAGGGGCATGAGTACCCGGATGCAGTTGCCGAAGTTGCCGCAGGAGAGGACGAGCAGGCCGTTGTCCTGGCAGAACTTGGCCACGCCCTTGGCCGCTTCCGGGCACGGGGTCTTGGCGGTGCGGTCGGAGACGAACTCCAGGGCGCGCATGGCCCCCAGGCCGCGTTCGTCGCCGATCAGTTCATACTGCTTCTTGAAGGCGGCAAAACGCCGTTTGATGGCGTTGCCCAGGCGTTCGGCCTTGGCGAGCAGGTTGTCCTGTTCGAAGATGTCCATGACGGCGAGTCCGGCCCGGCAGGCCAGCGGGTTGCCGCCATAGGTGCCGCCGATGCCGCCGGGGGACACGGAGTCCATGATCTCGGCCTTGCCGACCACGCCGGCCAGGGGCAGCCCGCCGCCCATGGACTTGGCCACGCACATGAGGTCCGGGGTGACGCCGAAGTGCTCCATGGCAAAGAGCTTGGAGGTGCGGCCGAAACCGGATTGGATTTCGTCAGCCACGAACACGATGCCGTATTCGTCGCAGATGGCCCGGATCTTTTCGAAGAACTCCTTGGGCGGGACCACGAAGCCGCCTTCGCCCTGGACCGGTTCGGCCACGATGCAGGCGATGTTCTCGGCGGCGGCGGTGGCCACGAAAAACTCGCGCAGCTTGTCGGCGCAGGCAACACCGCACTTGGGATAGGTCAGGCCCAGCGGGCAGCGGTAGCAGTAGGCATAGTTGGGGTACTGATAGACTTCCGGGGCCATGGGGCCAAAGCCGAACTTGTAGGGTTTGACCTTGCTGGTCATGGACATGGCCAGGAGCGTGCGGCCGTGGAAGGCGTTTTTCATGGCGACGACGCCATTTCGGCCGGTGTGGCAGCGGGCAATCTTGACCGCGTTCTCTACGGCTTCCGAGCCGCTGTTGACGAACATGGCCTTCTTGTCGCCGTCGCCCGGGGCGGCGTCGGACAGGCGTTTGGCCAGCATGACGTAGGGTTCGTACATGGTGACCATGGAGCAGGTATGGAGGTAACGGCCGGCCTGATCCTTGATGGCGGCCACGACTTTGGGGTGGCAGTGTCCGACGTTGAGCACGCCGATGCCGCCGACGAAATCGATGAACTCGCGTCCGGTGACGTCGCGAAGCAAAGCGCCCTTGGCGGATTCAACGAAAAAGGGCGTGGCGTTGGGATGTCCCTTGGGGACATAACGGTCGCGCAGTGCTTGCAGTTCTTGCGCCTTGTCGGTGGTGTTCACGGATCATCCTCGGATGTTTCGGTTGAGTGGCGACAGTGCCTCGTACCAAAATGCACATAGATGGCAATGGCCACTCAAAGCAAAAACCGGGCCTGATATTTAAATCCAATGATTCATGAGTATTGTATTGTCGAGTTGGTTGCTGGGGAATAAATTTGATTCTTTAATGAATCAGCAAAAATGTAAAAAATATGTAATACCAGTGCGTTGTATGACAAGCAGTTCTGAATCAGACTGAATCAGGGTGATCCAGAGGCGCAAAACGCCTGTCAGCCCAGGCCACGCCTTTTGCAAGTCCGGCAAAAAATGAAGCGAATGCTTATGAATCCGTGCGTATGGATACAAAAACGGCAAAATCGGGACAACGCGAAAAAGGGCGTTTCCCGGTCCTGGACAAAAAGGGCTGATGCAGAAATGAATCAGGACCGGGACAGGCCGTAGCGCTTGAGCTTGCGCACCACGGTGGCCTGGCTCACCCCGAGGTGGGCGGCCATTTCCCGGGTGGTGCGGCACACAGCCATGGCTTCCCGAAGGCGTCGGATACTGGCCTGCTCGGTGGACTGGACCAGAGGGCGGGGACCGGGCAGGGAGGCGGGCAGGGGCATGTCGCCGGCCAGGGCTTCGATCAACGCTTCGGTGAGATCGTCGTCGTCGCTCATGACAAAGGCTTTCTGGATGATGCTGACGAGTTCGCGGACGTTGCCGGGAAAATCGTAGGCTTCAAGGTGGCGCATGGCCCGGGCCGAGAGGCGTTTGGCCCGGCCGTGGCGGGCGTTTTGCTGGGCCAGGTAGAATTCGGCCAGGCCGAAGATATCCTCGCGGCGTTCGCGCAGGGGAATGATGCGCACCACGAAGGTGTTGAGGCGATAGTAAAGATCTTTGCGGAACTGGCGGCGTTCCACCAGCCCTTCGAGGTCGCAGTTGGTGGCGGCCACCACCCGGCATTCGACAATGCGCGGATCAGCCCCGCCCAGACGCCGCAGTTCGTGGTCGTCGAGATATTTGAGCAGCTTGGCCTGGACCGAAAGCGGAATATCGCCCACCTCGTCGAGAAAGAGCGTTCCGCCCATGGCCAACTCGATAAGCCCGGCCTTGCCGTCTTCCTTGGCCCCGGTAAAGGCCCCTTTCTCATACCCGAACAGTTCCGCCTCAAAAAGGTTTTTCCGGTACGGCCGGGCAGTTGATCTGGATAAAGGGTTTTTGCGACCTGGGGCTGACCTGATGCAGGAACTTGGCGAGCAGGCCCTTGCCTGTGCCGGATTCGCCAAGGAGCAGGACCCGGGAGGCGTCCATCTGGGCGAGCTTTAAAAGCGTGCGCAAGGTCCGTTGCATCTGCGGGCTCTGGGCCACGATGTCTTTTTGCGACAGTTCGAAAAGGGACAGTTCGGCCAGCTCGCTGCGGTAGCGTTCCTCCACCTTGCGGGCGTTTTGCAGGCCCTGGCGCAGGTTCTGGAGTTCCGTCACGTCGCGTTCGTTGACCACCACCAGGGCCACCCTGCCCTGGTCGTCCAGGACCGGCGTGGCTGTTACCAGCAGTTGCTTGCCGGTCTTGGTGATGTGCTGGATCATGCTCGACTGGCGTTTGGTTTCCAGGACATCGAGGGTGGCCGAGCGGTCGACCATACGTTCGGCCACGATACAGGCGACGTTTTTGCCAATATACTCGGCCGCTTCAATGGAATTGAGGCGCTCGGAGGCGGCGTTGATGTCGAGAATGGCCCCGGTGCCGTCGCAGATCCAGATGCCGTCGGAAACCGAGTCCAGGATGGAGCGCAACTGCCCTTCCATGGCCGGATGGGCTTCACCGGAACAGGGACGGCAGATGGTCGTTGCGCCGACCACGCGACCGTCGCGGCGCACGGGAAAGGCGGTCAGCGAAATGGTTCTGGCCCCGACGTCGAGACGGTCATAGGCCGGGGCGGCCTCCTTGAGGCAGCGGGCGAGGTGTTGCCAGAGATCGGGGCGGATAAGGGGCAAGGCCGCGCCGGGCGTGGCCACCTCCGGGCCGAACAGGGCCAGGGCGGCAGGGTTGGCGCTGGCCACCCGGCCATCGGCGTCCACGGCCACGACCGGCCGGGGAAGCGACCCAAGGATGTCGGATGCGGCGAAGGGGGCGGCCATGGCGGGTGTGCGATCCTCCGTCGGGTCGGGATGTTCGATGTCGGTACGGCTCCCATGGCACGAAAGGCCGGCCGGGCGCAACGGCGGGGTGGGTTGGGCCGGCCTACCGGCAGACCGTCTTCCTGCCCAAGGCCCGGACGAGCGCGTCAGCTATGTGGTCGCTGACACTCGTAAGCGTCTCCTCGCCGCCCAGGGCAAAGCGCTGGTTCACCTCCAGCTCCACGCCCAGATACCGCTCCCCGAAACGACGCCGCAGGGCCGTCGCCAAGCCGTCGGATACGCCGCGATAGGGATAATTGCGGCGCAGGATGAGGTCGCCGTCCAGACAGGCCAGTTCGCGCAGCCATCTGCCGCAAAACGTCTTTTCCGCCGCCCGCCCGGGATCGTAGAGAAAGCCCACGTCGCAGTGGCGGGTCACGCCATTGAGGCGCGGGGTGAAGCTGTGGCTGGCAATGTGGAGCACGGTTTTGCCCGCCGCCAGTCCTTCGGCCGCCAACCGGGCCACGGCTTCGCGGTGGGGATGGTAGTGGGCGGCCAGGATGGTCTGCCGGGCTGCGTGCGGCAGACCCTTTGTCACTCCCGAGAAAAGCCGGGGATGGCCGACCGACCGGTTGAGATCCACGAGCAGGCGGCTGACCGTGGCGGCGAGCAGCGGCGCGGCCACGGCCCGGGCCAGCACCCGGGCCGTGGCCAGTGCGCCGAGGTCGAAACCCCGGTGGCTGGCCAGGACCTCGCCCCAGTCGGCAAAAAGCGGGGAGTAGTCCCCGGGCACGGCATTGCCGCCGTGCTCACAGGTAATAAGAAGCGCCCAGGATGCCGACATTAAACGGCTCGTTTTGTTTCAGGCAGTCCGCCAATTGGCCGTAGATGCGCTTGATGGTGCCCGGGCGATAATCCCCGTCCACGGCGGCCAGGATGCGCCGGGCCAGGCTCGATTGATCGACCAGGACGCCGAGCGGCTTTTCCCAGTCCGGATCGAAATCCATGCTCGGCAGGGCGCTTAAGGCCAGCCGCCGCCAGATGACCCTGGCCGGGATGACCGACGGGGCATAGACGCCAAAGAGCTTGGCATAGTCTTCGGAAACCTTGGTGCGGCCGGCGTCGTGGACGGTCTTGCCCAGGATGTCGGCCAGGGGCCGGGTGCCCCAGGCTTTCTGCTCCTCGTAGGTGGACCAACGTTCTTCAACAAGACCTTTCAGGGCAGCCACGACCACGGCCGCCAGGGCGAAGTCGGCGGCCGGACATTCCTGGGTGTCGAGCACCCGGATTTCGATGGTGGAGCGCTCGAACCGGGGAATGGCCCCCCGGGCATTGAGGAAATCGCCATGGAGCAGGCCATTGGGGTCCAGGGGGGCGATGTCGCGATACAGCGGCTCAAGCACCCGTTGGTGGTATTCATCAATGGAAAAAACGGCTTCCGGGATAACCATGCCCATGACCGAGGGAACCCGGTCGGCGTTGTGGGCATAGTGCTCCATGCGGGCATCGAGAAAGCCGGTGGCCTTGCCGTCGAGAATGGGGGTGGAAGCGGCCAGGGCCGGCATGATGGGCAGCAGCACCCGGATGGCGGCATGGAGGCGGCCGAACTCGTCGTCGCCCTTGAAGGGCAGGTTCAGGTGCATACTTTGCAAGTTGGCCCAGCCATGGCCCTTGCAATTGAAAATGCTGTCAAAGGTCTGGTAGAGTTCGCCGTTCTCATGGGGCCACAGCACGGTTTCCTTGAAGGGATCCATGAGGGGATGGGCGCCGGTTGGCAAAAGGCGCGCGCCAAGCGGAGCAAGCAGCTTGTCGGCCTTCTCCACGCTCTTGGCAAAGGTGGCGGCAAGGCCCTTGAGGCTCTTGGCCGGCTTGGTCACCTTCATCTCCAGCACATGGGCCACCAGTTCGTTGGACCAGGTGACCGGCCCCATGACCGCGTCGCAGGCCCCTTCCTGGCCGGCGGCAGCAGCCAGCAGGGCGTCGGCCACGGGTTTGACGTCAAGCGTCTCCCGATCCA
Organism: Desulfovibrio sp. DV; assembly: GCF_001936595.1. Taxonomy (GTDB): domain Bacteria; phylum Desulfobacterota; class Desulfovibrionia; order Desulfovibrionales; family Desulfovibrionaceae; genus Solidesulfovibrio. Next base: position 47,975 of record NZ_MLBG01000016.1, on the reverse strand, counting down.
CGATCATGTATTCGATCTCGATGCCGAAAGCGGAAAAAAGCGGTCTGGCCTTGGTCATATATTGAGGCTCCCGGTTTTGCGTCGTTCAATGCGTTTGAGGAACACTTCCATCACCCGCAGGTAGAGTTCATCCTGCAAGACTTCGTCCTCGTAGCCGACATCGATATTGGGGTTGTCATTGACTTCGATGACGTAGACCTTTTCCCCAACCTGCTTGAGATCAACGCCGTAGAGGCCGTCGCCGATGGCCGAAGCCGCCTTGAGCGCCGCATTGATCACTTTTTTGGGCACCTTGGCCACGGGCAGGGTTTCCACCCGGCCGTAGATGTCCTTGCCGGATTTGCCCTTGAGCAAAATCTGCCAGTGGCCGGCGGCCATGTAATACTTGCAGGCGAAAAGGGGCCGCCTGTCCAGGATGCCGATGCGCCAGTCGTAGTCCGAGGGCAGGTATTCCTGGGCGATGACCAGATCGGACTTGGCCAGGAGGCGTCGGGCCTCCTGGACCAGGGCGTCGGATTCGCGCACCAGGACCACGCCCTGGGAAAAGGCGCTGTCGGGTTGCTTGAGCACACACGGCAGGGACAGTTCTTCCAGGATGTGGTCGATGTTTTTGCAGTGGGCAATGACCGTGCGCGGGGCGGGTATCTTGTGCCGGGTGAGCACCTCGGCCAGGTAGACCTTGTTGGAGCAGCGCAGGATCGATTCCGGATCGTCGATGACGACCAACCCCTCGGCTGCGGCTTTTCGGGCCATGCGGTAGGTGTGGTGGTCGACGTTGGTGGTTTCGCGGATAAAGAGCGCATCGAACTCGGAGAGGCGGTTGGAATCCTCCCGGGTGATGATCTCTACGCCAAGCCCCAGGTTCTCGGCCGCCTTGGTGAAGCGCTTGATGGCCCGGGCGTCCGACGGCGCGCGCTGTTCCTCGGGATCGTACAGGATGGCCAGATCGTAGCGGCTGACCTGGCGTTTGGGAATGCTGACCTTTTTGCCGGTGAAGTAGTCGGCGGACACGGCTTCGGCGAAATCGCGCTCTTCCTCGGGGATGTCGCGCACGGACAGGGGGGAGACGTTTTGCAGCTGCCAGCCGTTCTGGAAACTGAGATCGGCCCGCAGGAAGGGAGCCGGGAAGAGCTTGAACAGCCGCGAAGCCAATTGCTCCAGGCCCTTTTCCGGCGTTTTGCCGAAATAGGCCGAGAAGCTGGTTTTTTCGGGTGCCCGCTCGGCCAGCACCCGGTCCATGAGTTCGGAGAGTTCCTCCGAGGCCAGCCGGATGATGCCGACCGACTTCATGTCCTGGATGGCGGTGATGGACGGAACGGGCCTGTGGCCGCGGGCCTCGGCCAGAAGCGAGACGTAGTAGCCCATGGACTGGTAGCGGTAGGAACGGCAGATATTGATGATTTTGACGCCGCGCAGGGTGGTGAAGGCCTCGTCGGCCAGATAGCTGCGGGCGGCAACGGATTCGACGCCGGAAAAAACCAGGGAACAGTCCTCGGGGTTTTCGATGACCACCAGAACGGACACGCTCACAAGCTCCTTTGCCGGTCTTCGGGCCGGCTTTTCTTTTTGGGGGACAAGACGAGCAGATTGGCGTCGCAGGTGACGATGCCAAGCATGACGGCGCACACCAGATGGTTAAGCGTAACCTCGTAATACTGGCTGGCGCTTATTGGATTTGGCAGCAGCGGATCGGCGATATGGGTGGTGCGACGGTCTGGTTCGTAGCCGTTTAGGACCACGAAATGGCCGGCCGGGTGGCCGCGCAAATCGTCAAAAAAGGTGATGCCGTTCTGCTCGCGTTCCCGGGGGGTGCGATAAAGATAGGTGGCCGAGAGGCCGGCCAGGATGGGCCGGTTGCGTTTGAGGATGGAACGGATGAGACCGGCGGTGAGGTCCTCGAAACGGATTTTGCCGCCACGCTGCAAAAAAGCCTTGTAGGCGAAGGTTGCTTCGCGAAGGCGCGGTTCGGTCTTGTAGTGCAGTTGCTCGGTCAGCTTGCGGGCAATATCGATTTTCGAGGAGTTAAACCAAGTGATGTCAAAGACGGTCAGATCAAAGGAATAGAGCTTGGCGGCATAGCCCCGGTCCAGGGCGTGGCAGCCGAGATGGGCGGCCAGGGTGCCGCCGCCGGGCAGGGTGGTGACGCCGGCAATGACCGAGTCGAGGGACAGGACGTCGCCGTAGTAGCCGTACACGGCGTGCAGGCAGGTCGGCCCGCAGGTGGTGTCATCGGGCTGGGCCTGGATGGAAAGGGCAAGTTTGCTTGATTCCACGACTGTGGGGACTAGCACGGGCCGGATTGGCTGACCATGGCCCGAATTGTAATGTTTCCGGATTTCTTCAGGAATAGCACGGTCTTGGAATTATTTGACAGGCAGGAAGATTTTTTCCAGCGGCCCTGGCCCTGCTTCCGGGGAGGGTGGGAGCAGGCTATTCCAGGCGGATTTCTTCTTCCTTGACGATCTGGAAGGCCTTGTTGGACTTGACCATGCCGGGGATGCCCTTGAACTTGCGCACACCCTGGATTTCGGCTTCGAGCAGGTCATCCACGTCGTTGTTGAGCATGAGGATGTCGCCGGGCTTGAGCGACAGCAGCTGGCGGCCGGTGATTTGCGACCGGCCAAAGCGCACCAGCAGTTCCACCGGCGTCTCCATGAGCCGCTCCTTGAACCGGGCGATCCAGGCATGGTCCACTTCCAGGCGCTCGGTCTGGAAGGAGGCGTAGAGCTTGGAGCGGATGGGCTCGATGGTGGCGTAGGGCAGGCAGACGATCAGCGAGCCGATGGCGTTTTCCAGTTCCACTTCAAAGGTGACGACGACCACCACGTCGCTTGGCGGCACGATGGCGGCGAATTGGGGGTTGACCTCGCTGCGCACCAGTTCGATGTGCACCTCGTGCACCGGCTGCCAGGATTCCTCCATGTTTTCCAGGGCGATGCGCACCACGCGGTTGATGATGGCCTGCTCGATGGGGGTGAAATCGCGGCCTTCGATCTTGGGCTGGGACCCGGCCCCGCCAAAGAAACTCTCGACCATGGCAAAGACCAGCCGTGAATCAACGACTAAGATGGCGTTGCCGCGAAGCGGGTCGAGCTTGAAAATATTGATCGAGGTGGGCACGGGCAGGGAACGCATGAAGTCCCCGAACTTGGACATGTCTATGGAGATCGGGTTGACGTCGGCGCGCTTGCGCATGGCGTTGGCCATGGCATTGGAGGCCAGCCGGGCAAAGCGGTCGTTGATGATTTCCAGAACCGGCATCCGGCCCCGGATGATGCGGTCCTGGTTGGACAGGTCGAAGACCACGACCCCGGAGTCGTCCTCCAGGATGTCGTTTTCCGCCTCGATTTCGCCGCCCGAGAGTCCTCGCAGCAGCGCATCAACTTCGTCCTGATCCAGTATTTTGCTCATGCCCGCACCTTTCGGCCGTTAATTTCACCACTATAGGGCTATCGGCCCGAAATGAAAAGGGGAGCCGCAAAAACGAAACCGGCCGCCAGGGGCGGCCGGTCGCATCCGTTATCCGGGGATGGCCCCGAACTCTGGCGCGGCGGGCAAGCCGCCCCGATCTAGAAGCTGACGTTTAAGCCGAGCGTGCCACCGAAGGCGTTGATGCCCTGGTCGCTGAACTGGCCGATATGCATGTACTTGACCGAGCCCTTGAGGCTTAACTGCTGGCTCAGGGCATAGGTTGCACCGATTTCACCGTTTTCGGTCACGCTGTTCTCAAAGCCGTTGTACGGCACCTTGGCATCGGCCCACAGGCCGCCGAGGCCCGCGCCGGCGAACATGGTGGCCTGGCTGGTGGCAATGAAGTGCCAGCGGAGGTTGAAGTTGCCAGCGATGCCGTTGGCCGGATCAGACTTGCTGCCCATGCCGGTGGCGGTTTCAAAGCGCTTGTTCTGGTCCACGTACACGCCCATGCCTTCGGCTTCCACGGCGAAATTGTCCATGACATAGTAGTTGATCGCGCCGCCGTAGGTCAGGATGGAATTGACGCGCGGATTGGTGGTTCCGAAGGCGCTGAACCGGGGTTCGAAGTTGAAACTTCCGGCGGTGAAGTTCTGGGCCATGACCCATCCGGCCGTCGCGGCCAGGATCAGGCAGGCGGCGGAAAGGACAAACAGCATCTTTTTCAGTAACGCATCCATAGCCTTCTCCCTGTGTAGCTATTTGGGAATCGCCGGGATCATTACAATTGTTGTGCCAACGCCGCGCGATCTCTTTTGTTCAAGGATACCGCCACTTCCATAAAAAAGACCCGGGCCGGGAAAACCGGATCGGGTCTTTGGCCTGTTTCGTTTTATAAAAAAGTGAAACCGCGCCGGGGGATAGGGGCAGCTTTTCAGGACCGCTTGGCCCGGACCTTTTCCCGCAGCCAGTCGTACCATGCGCCAAGCCCCTCGCCGGTGCGGGCCGAGAGCGGAAAGAGGCTGATGTCGGCGTTAAGCGTGCGGGCGTGGCGACCGGCCTTGTCCAGGTCGAAATCGACATAGGGAAGGAGATCGATTTTATTGAGCAGCATGGCGGCGGAAATATGGAACATGAGCGGATATTTCTCGGGTTTGTCGTCGCCCTCGGCCACGCTGAGAAGCGTCACCTTGAAGTCTTCGCCGACATCGAACTCGGCCGGGCACACGAGGTTGCCGACGTTTTCGATAAAAAGAATATCCAGTCCGGCCAGATCGAGGCTTTTGAGGGCTTCCTGAACCTGGGAGGCGGTCAGATGGCAGCCGCCCTCGGTGTTGATCTGGACGGCCTGGGCACCGGTCGCGGCCACCCGGCGGGCGTCGTTGTCGGTTTGCAGGTCGCCTTCGACTACGGCCATGCGCAGTTCTTCGCGAAGATCGGTCAACGTGCGTTCGAGCACGGTGGTCTTGCCCGCGCCAGGGGAGCTCATGAGGTTTAAGACGAGAATGCCTTTTTGTTCGAAAAACGTCTTGAGTTCCGCGGCAACATTACTGTTGGCCTCCAGAATGTTGCGCACCACGGGGATTTGCATGGCCAGTCTCCGCTATTCGAGTTCGAGGTATTCGATGTAGAGTTCGCGGCCGGACAGGACCGTATGCCCCAGTTCCTCGCCACAGCCCGGGCAGGGGGCGAAGGCGGCCGAGGGCGACTCGGGAGAGAACTCCCTCTGGCATGTCCTGCAGCGCAGCACCACAGGCGTTTCTTCCATGACCAGTTGCGATCCGGCCAGCCGGGTGTCGGTGGTCAGGACTTCAAAGGCCATGGACAGGGCTTCCGGCACTACGGCAGAGAGCCGGCCGTGCCTGACCTTGACCATAACGAGGGTCTTTTGGTCGTGCTTGGCCATCTCATCTTCGATGAGGGCAAGCAGACTTTGGGCGATGGAAAGTTCGTGCATGGCCGGTCCCCTTTACGGCAAAACCCCGGCCACGTAAAGAAATCCCGGCCGGATTGCCGCCTAATCGACGAAAAAGGGAGCCAGCACGGCGGCCAGGAGCATGGCCGGCAGCAGATTGGACACCTTGATCTTGAGCAGACCCAACATATTGATACCGATGGCGATGATGAGCAGGCCGCCCACCGCTGACAATTGGGCCAGACGGGGCGGGGTGAAGGCCGCCTGGGTGGCCCCGGCAAACAGCGTCAGCCCGGTCTCGTAGAGGGCGACCGGCAGAAAGGACAGGGCCACACCGGCTCCGTAGGTGGTGGCCAGGATCATGGCCACGCAGCCGTCGAGGATGGATTTGGTGAAAAGCAGGGTGTGGTCGTTTCGAAGGGCTTCGTCAAAGGAGCCGAGGATGGCCATGGTGCCGGAGCAGAAGATGACCGAGGCGGTGACCAGTCCGTCGGTAAAAAGGGCGTTGTCCGAGCGCAGCATCCCCTTTACGGCATCGCCGGCCCGGGCGAACTGGCGTTCGATGTCCAGGGCTTCGCCGACGACGGCCCCGACGAGCATGGCAACGACAACGAGGATGGGCGAGGTCATGGACATGGCCATCTTGATGCCGATGGCCAGGATGGACAAGCCCAAGGCCTGGAACATGATGGTGCGCACGCGGTCGGGAAATCGTCCGTGCAGGGTGAGGCCAAGGAGGCTTCCGGCAATGATGGCCGCGCCGTTGACGAGTGGACCGAGCGGAAACATGGCAGCTCCTTTTGCGCGTGGGCAGGTGAGGGGCTATCAGGTTGGGCGGTCCAGGACAAGGGATAAGGACCTTGACGGGGGAGGGGATGTCGTGTAGTGTAACCAATTCGTGCCGGGATGGCGGAATTGGTAGACGCAGCGGACTCAAAATCCGCCGGTCGCAAGGCCTTGGGGGTTCGAGTCCCCCTCCCGGTACCAGAAAATTTCAACGGGTTGCCGCTGTCTGGAAAGAGAGCGGCAACCCGTTTTTTATTGCCCCAGTCCCGGTATAGCCCCGGCGGGCATAGCCAAAGAGCACGTTACCGCCACTTGGTCTTGTCAAACACCCCACGCTGGACAATCTCCCGGGTCTTATAGCCGTCGAAATTGAAATCACCGGGCAGATGCGTCCGGTTGGGCCGCACCCGCTTGCCCAGGCTGACGGCCACAAGCAGGGCCAAGCCAGCCATGATCCACCACAGCATATTCATAACCGGCCTCCTTGGCCCAAACCGGTGCGGCTTGCCCGGGAAAGGCCCCGGGCAAAGGCTAGGGCAAGAGCCCGCGCCCCGGCTCCGTCGCCGGCAACCGACACCCCGGGCCGCCCACCCTGCCGGGCCGACTGGCGGCCAAAGCACTCCAGCAGACCTTCGGCGGTTGGCAATACCACTTGGTTAGGGTCCAGCAACTCCAGGCCGATATGCCTGACGCCCCCCTCAAGCGCCCCCACCAGGCAATCGCCGAGATTGGCGATGCCCGCCTCGCCAAGCATTCCCTCGATGCGGATATCGTAGCGACCCGGCCAGCGGACAACCCGGATCGTGCCACCCTCGGCCGGCGACAAATAGACGTCCAGGTCCGGATCGGCATCCGGCACGGACGCCACAACGCACCAGCGGCCGGGGCCAAGCGGTCGAACAGACAAGCCGGGTGCGCCGGAGGCGCGGCGTTGCGTTCCGGCCGGGATGCCGGAACGGCCATTGGGAAACTCGGCGGCATCGATTCCGGGAACGACGGTTTCAGGCTGCGACATAAACGACCTCCCTCCGGCCCCAGGCGGGCCGGAATACGGGAGCATCCTACGACGGGGCGGGAGCGGTGCAATCAGGCCGGCTCCCGAAAGGCTTCGGGATGTTTCCCCGGTATTCCGGGAGGGTCTCCCGAAATGCCGGGGGGGCCGGTCGGCATGGCGCGGCCAGGGCTGACAAGGACAGCGAAAAAGGCTAGGTCTCCGGCATCCCCAGATGGTCTGACCCTCCAATCCGACACCTCCATGAACGCTCCCGCACCGCCCGATCCCCTGGCCGCCGCACGCGAGGCCGAACACGCCAAAACCGTGGCCGCGCTTTGCGAACGCATCAAGGAACTCGATTGCCTCTACGAGATCACCCGCCTGTCCCAGTGCCAGGACATGGCCCTGGACGGCATCCTGGCCGGGGCGTGCCGGGTGGCTGCCCGGGCCTGGCAGTATCCGGCCGTGACCTGCGTGCGGGTGACCATTGGCGGACGCAATCAAGCCACGCCCAACTGGCGTCGGCCGGTTGCCCGCCAGGAAAGCCCCATACGCAGTCGCGGCGAGGTCATCGGCCGCATCGAGGTCGGCTATCTGGACAAATGCGCCGAGGCTGATGAAGGCCCGTTTCTGCGCGAGGAGCGCCATCTTCTTGATGCCGTGGCCGAGCATCTCGGGCGCATCATCGAGTCTCGCAACAACGAGGAGCGGCTGCGCCAGCTCTCCCGGGAACTGATCAGGGCCCAGGAAACCGAGCGGCAGCGCATCGCCCGGGAACTGCATGACGACGTGGCCCAGAACCTGTCCCTGGTGCGCCTGTCCCTGGACCGGTTGGCCGCCATGCCGGGCGTTGCCGACAGCCTGAGCCCCGACGGCCAGGAAGCGGTCCGGGAGAGTTCCGCCCGCCTGGGGGCGGCCATTGCCTCCCTGCGCAATCTGGCCAGTGACCTGCTCCCCCCGGCCCTTGACCGCCTGGGGCTGGTCGAGGCCGCCTCGAACCTCTGCCACGAGACCGCTGCCCGCACCGGCCTGATGGTGGAATTTTCCGCCGACGGCCTGGACGCGGTGCGGGTCGATTTTCAAACCGGGCTCAACCTCTACCGCGTGCTCCAGGAAGCCCTGGCCAATGCCTGCCGCCACGGCCGCTGCTCGCGCATTGTCGTCCGCCTGATCGCTTCCCATCCCTTGCTGCTGCTGCGTGTTGGCGACGACGGCGTGGGTTTTGACCCCGAGGTCCGGCTGGCGGAGGCCCTGGGGCAAAAGCGCATGGGCCTTTGGAGCATGGGCGAACGGGTGCGCCTGCTTGGCGGCAGGCTGACTATCCGGTCGCGACCGGGGCAGGGGGTGCGGATAAAGGCCGAGATACCGCTTGGCCAGGGGGCAACGTGACCGACAGCGTCAGGATTCTCATTGTCGACGACCACGGGCTGATGCGCCAGGGGCTGGCCGCGCTTTTGGCCGGCAACCCCCGGTATGTCGTGGTTGGCGAGGCGGCTGACGTGGCTGCGGCAGTGGCTGCCGTCCGGGAGCTGACGCCGGATGTGCTGCTCCTCGATATCGGGCTTGGGCAGGGCAGCGGCGTCGAGGTCCTCAGCCGTCTGCCTGGGTTGCAGCCGCGCCCCGGAGTGCTGGTCGTCACCATGCATGCCCGCCTGGATCTGGTGGCCGAATGCTTCCGGGCCGGGGCCATGGGCTATGTCGTCAAGGATTCGGCCGCTTCGAGCCTGCTGGCCGGCATCGAAGCGGTGGTGCGCGGCGAGCGCTACCTCGACGCGGCCATAACGCCCCAGGTGCTCATGCGACTGGATGCATACGCCGTCCGTCGGACCCGGCCCCGGGATCCGGCCTATGAGGGGCTTACCCGACGCGAACAGCAGGTGCTGCGCCTGTTGGCCGAGGGCAGGACTCCGGCGGCCATCGCAGCAGAGCTGTTCGTTTCCAAAAAAACCGTGGAAAATCATCGCGGCAACATTTTCGGCAAACTCGGCCTGACCAATCTGGCCGAACTGGTGCATTACGCTGTCCGCCTGGGTATTGTGGATCTTGATGACGATCTGATCGAATGAAGATGGCCGGGGTGCGCCAGGGCTTTTCCCCGGTCCGGGGCTTGGTTGTTTCCTAGTTCTCCGGTATATTGTCCGGCAAACCCTGGAGGCGGTATGTCCGACACGGCTAAAGCCATGGTCCTGGCCTCTTTTATCGGCGATGCATTGGCCCTTGGGCCGCATTGGGAATATGACACGACAGCTCTGGCCCAGCGCTTCGGGCCGGTGACCGGGTTTATCGACCCACCCGCGGACAGCTACCATGCCGGCAAGAAAGCCGGGGAGCTGACCCATTACGGGGATCAGACCCTGGTTTTGCTCGACTCCCTGGCCGCCCGGGGCCGGTTTGACCTGGAGGATTTTGCCACCCGCTGGCAGCAGCTCTTTGCGGCCTACGACGGATACATCGACGGTGCCACCCGCATGACCCTGAAAATTTTCAACTTCGGCGAAGGGCCGGCCAATTCCGGGTCCAATTCCAGCGATCTGTCCGGCGCGGCCAGGGTTTCGCCACTCGTCTACGCGCTTCGCCACGACCTGCCCGCCCTGGTGGATGCGGCCCGGGCGCAGGCCAAGATGACCCACAACCACGCCCGGGTCATTGAGGGGGCCGAATTTTTCGCCCGCACCGCCTGGGCCGTGCTTGGCGGCAAAAGCCCGGAAGCAGCGCTCATGCAGGCGGCCGAGGCCGGATACGCCAGCGCCCCCATCAACCAATGGCTGGAAATGGGCCTTGCCTCGGCCGGCCAGGACACGGTGGAGGCCATAGCCGGCTTCGGCCAAACCTGCCACATTGAAGAGGCCATGCCGGGGGTAATCCACCTTATTGCCCGCTATCCCCGCGATTTGCCTGCCTGCCTGACCCACAACGTCATGGCCGGCGGCGACAGCGCGGCCCGGGGCCTGTTGGCCGGCATGGTCGTTGGCGCTGCCTCGGGCCTGGCCGGACTGCCCAAGGCCTGGGTCGAGGGACTGGCCGCCAGGAAAGTCATCGAGGAAGATTTGCAGGTCATTGCCACCCGCTGAACCGGGCAATTGGCGAACAGATTTTACAGCGGCCCGGGGTTGGGGTATAGCCTGTTGCATCGTGCCAAACCCGTCCGGTCATGGCCGGGCGCGACCGGTCGCTTTTGCCGGCGGCCAGGGGGAGGACATGGAAGATTGCAAGGCGCATTTGCCGGAACTGGTGCAGTCGAGAATCGATGATCTGGTCAATGTCCAGGGCGTCGATGGGGAACTGGCCGTTCATATGAAAGAGCTTGAGGCCCGCATGGTGGCCCTGGAAGCCCTGGCCCGGGAAGAGGCCGGAGAGGAAGCCCGGGTCCTGGTCGAGGACATGGAGCGGCTTATCGACCGCATCCGCCGGGATTACGTGGCCATCGCCTACCGCCAGGGTGTTGTGGACGGGGCGGATTTTAAAAAACTCGTGGCCTGTCCGGGCGTTTCCCTCTCTCTCTGAGTGTTGTTTCCAAACAGAGAAGTCTGGTGTGCCTTGTGAAAAGGACAGACGAGAGGGCGGCCTCAATGTCCCATCGAGGTCGATGGGCGATGCGGCTCCCGGGCGCATGGTCGGGCCATGGTTGGATGAAGAGGCTTTATGGCGGACAAGGATATCAAGGACATTGCCCATTGCGTCTATATGATTGACCTCGTCCTGCGCGAGATCATGCATTCTGCGAGCATTACCAAGAAAGATTTCGCAACGCAGTGCATCATTGACAGTTTCGTGCGCATCCTGCGTGAAGAGGGCTATTCCGTCACCCCGGCCCGCCTCAAAAAATGCTCGCCTACGCCCATTGATTCACAACCGGTTGCGTGGCACACCCGGCTGACCGCATCTGTCCCCGGGCCTTCCGGCCCCGGGCAGACGGCGGCACTGGCTGTGTGCGGCTTTGACCAAAAGCCGGTTGACGCACCGGACCGTGGACTGTCCGGCGCGTGCCCTGCCGTTTCCCGTCCGGGAGCCGCGCCGTGAGGCCGTGATCCCGGACGCCCGGCTACCCGGTCCCATCCCAGGAGTTCCCCTCGTGACCGAAACCGCCAAACCGGCCTGGAAACTCGGGCCGGCCCGCGAACCCCTCGACCGCGATGTATCCAAACGCATCGACGTCCTGCGCATCGTTCTCATTGGTCTGATCGTTTTAGCCCACGGCGCGCGCGGTATCACTGTGCGCATCGCCGGCGAGACCGCTCCGGGCGCGGCGCTCATGCTCGATATCTTAAACGGCCATGTGGATTTTGTGGCTGTGCCGCTTTTTTTCACGATTTCGGGCTTTTTGTTCCTGCGCAAATTCGAGCTGTCCCTGACTGCCTACGGCGAGATGCTGCGCAAGAAATTCGTCTCGGTGCTCGTGCCCTATCTTCTGTTCAATATCGGCCTTGTGGCCTGGTTCTATTTTGTCGGCAGCATCGAGATGCTTGGTTCCTGGAACTTCGTGCTCGCTGAGGGTCTTGTCACCAAGACCTTGGGCCTTGGCACCACGCCGATCAACTATCCGCTCTGGTTTCTGCGCGATCTGCTCGTGGTTTTTCTGGTCTCGCCGATTTTCCTGGTGTTTTTCAAGGAAGCCCCCGGCGTCGGCCTGGTGACCTTTTTCTGCCTGTGGGCCGGCCTGTCGGAAGGGCCGTATTCCTACGGCGGCGACATGTTTGCCTTCTATCTTGGCGGGTATCTGGCCCGGTGCCGCCTGCCCCTGGCCGGGGTCTCCTGGTGGCAGCGAGCCGGGACCTGGATTTTTTGCCTGCTGACCGCTGTTTTGGTCTGCTCCAAATCCCTGGGCCTGACTGACGAGGCCGTGCGGCAGTTTCTCTTCAAGGCTAACCTCGTCTTCGGCCTCATAGCCTTCTGGCGGTTTTCGGCCATACCCTGGGTCCGCGACAGCACGGTGCTGCAGCGCATGGGCCGGCACAGTTTTTTTGTCTATCTGGCCCATGAGCCGACCATCTCGGTGCTGCAAACACGGTTGCTCTCGGTCTGGTGGCCGGTCGGCAATGCCCAGCAGATCGCCTTTTATTTCGGCAGCGGGCTGTCCACCATTATCGGCCTGTGGCTTGTGGCTGAACTGCTTTCCAAATTGGTGCCGGCGGCTTACGGCTTTGCCACTGGGGCCAGGACCGCGCCGGGACGGGCTGTGGCAGTCCGGGCAACGGCTGGCGGCAATTGATTGTTTTTCCTGTTTTGCCGTAAAACAGGACGCCCGGATGGGGCTGCTCTTCGAAGGGAAAAGAGAAAGATTCTTGTTTTCAGATTGTTGGGAGGCATGGTACAAAGGCACGAATCCTGCTTTGTGGGCAGGAGGGAGGACCAGCATTTATGCTGCGCATTCTGCTTGCCGAAGACGACGTCAACCACGCCACCCTGGCCCGCCAGACGCTGGAAGACGAAGGCCACAGCATCACCGCCGTTGCCGACGGACGGTTGGCCCTGGAAGCCGTTGTGAAGGACGCCTTTGATCTTGTGATCCTCGATATGCGCCTGCCCGAGCTCGACGGCCGGGAGTTCATTGGCCGTATCCGGGCCGCCGAAACGCCTGTCAGCCGGATTCCCATCGTGGTCGTGACCGGCTATGGCGTGCGGCAGCACATGGATTTTTTCAAGCACTTCGACGTGCGCCATTACCTCGCCAAGCCCTATGACTGCGACGAACTGGCCTCGATCATCCGCAGCTACGACAGCCACTGACCCCTTCCTCCTTTCCCTCCGGAGCTTTCCGACCTGATGAGTGGACTTTGCCGGGGTTTTTCCGTAGACCCCAGGCGGAGCAACGCCCGTATTGGGCGCAAAAAGCGAGGGAATCATGCTTCGCATCGAAGATTTGCATGTGAAAATCGGCGACCGGCAAGTCCTTGCCGGCATCAACCTGCACATCGCCGACAACGAAACGTTCATTCTTTTTGGTCCCAACGGCTCGGGCAAGACCACCTTGCTCATGACCCTCATGGGCTTTGGCAATTACGAAATAACCAAGGGCCGCATCCTGTTTCGCGGCCATGACATCACCCACGCCCCCATCTACGAGCGGGCGCGCCTGGGTATTGGCATGTCGTTTCAGCGTCCGCCCACCATCCATGGCCTCAAAACCCGCCACATGGTGCGTATGTGCGCCCGCGAGGCGGAAATCGACGTGGACGCCCTGGCCCGCAAGGTCAATATGGACGAATTCCTGGAGCGCGATGTCAATGCCGGCTTTTCCGGCGGCGAGATCAAGCGCTCGGAACTGCTCCAGCTCATGGCCCAAAAGCCCTATCTGCTGCTGTTTGACGAGCCGGAATCCGGCGTCGACCTGGAGAACATGAAGCTGATCGGGCATACCGTGCGCGACGTGCTGACCGGCGGCATCGAACCCCGGCCCAACTCCAGCATGAAGCAGCAGCGGGTGCTTAAACGTCCCGTCTCCGGACTGATCATCACCCACACCGGCTATATCCTCGAATATTTGAACGCCGACCGGGGGCAGGTGCTTTTCAACGGCCACCTGTGCTGCGAGGCCAATCCCCGCAACATCCTGGATCACATCAGCCAGTACGGCTACCAGGAATGCGTGCGCTGCCTCAACTAGCCAACGGGAGCTGTCATGGAAAAGATCGATCTGAAAGCCTTCCGGTTTAGCGGCTCGACGCTTGGTGAAATTCCGGATCTGCGCACCATGGATGCGGCGGACAAGGCCGAGATGCTCATGTCCGGCATTGATGTCGAGGAACGCGAACGCGCCGGCACGTACCTGCAGGTGGACCACGGCCGGGTCCATTGCAAGAGTCTGCAAAAGGGCGTCGAAGTCCTGGATATCAAGGAAGCCCTGGCCAAATACGACGGCTTGCCTGACTATTTCTGGACCCAGGTGGACAAGGACAAGGACGAGTTCACCCGGTCTGCGGCCGGAGATCTGCACGGCGGGTACTTCATCCGCACCGAGAAAGGGGCCAAGATCACCGAACCGGTCCAGTCGTGCCTGTTTCTCAAGGGCGACATGATCGGCCAGAACGTCCACAACGTCATCATTGTTGCCGACGATTCGGAGCTGCACATCATCACCGGCTGCTCGGTGGCCCACGGCTCCAAGGGCGCGGCCCATCTCGGCATCACCGAAATCTTTGTCGGCAAGAACGCCAAGCTCACCTTCACCATGATCCACAACTGGGCCGAGTCCACGGTTGTGCGGCCGCGTACCGGCGGCGTGGTGGACGAGGGTGGGGTGTTTGTCAATAATTACGTGCTGCTTAAGCCCGTCAAGGACCTGCAGTCCTATCCGGCTATCCGGCTCAACGGCCGGGGGGCGGTGGCCCGGTTTAATTCCGTCATCGTCGCGCCCAAAGGGTCCTATGTGGACACCGGCAGCCGCATCGAATTAAACGCCCCCGACACCAAGGGCGAGATCATCTCCCGCACCATTGCCTCGGGCGGCACCATCATCGCCCGGGGATTTATCGGCGGCAATTCCGTGCCGGCCAAGGGCCACCTGGAGTGCAAGGGGCTTATTCTCGGCGGCGGCATCATCCATGCCATCCCGGAGCTGCTTGGCTCGGTCGATGGGGTGGAGTTGTCCCACGAGGCGGCCGTTGGCAAGATCGCCCAGGAAGAGATCGAATACCTGATGGCCCGGGGCCTCGACGAAGAGGAAGCCACCTCCACCATCGTGCGCGGCTTTCTCAATGTGGACATCATGGGCCTGCCCAAGGAACTCCAAGACGTCATCGAAGCCACCATCAGCGAGTCCGAAAAGGACATGTTCTAGGCTGGCTGGCCGAAAGGTATGTCCTGATCGCCGGTTGCCGTTTGCGGCAGCCGGTACGTCCAGGTTTTCATGGCCGGAGTCCGCTGGGGCTCCGGCTTTTTTGCGCCGTCTGGCTGTTGCCAAAGACCCAAACCTGGGATAAGCCGAAACCCGGTCGGCAGTTCACCCAGGCGTCGCCGCCCCGCAAGGGGTGCTAAACCTGCCGCGTTTTCCATTCCGTACCGACACCTTATCCCGTGCCGCGTCGGAAGACGGCGACCACCGACACTCCCTCCATGGACAGGCACGCTTCAAGGATAAGCGATGTCACGCGATTTATTTCCCTTTCATGTTGACGACATAACCGCTTTGGCCAAGTCTTTGCGCACTCGTCTGGCCGAGTCCGGGGACACTCCCGGTCATGTGGAACTGCTCAACATCCTGGCCAAATCGGCCGGCTGCCGCAATTTCCAGCATTTCCGGGCCAATGCCCAGGCCCGCGAACAACTGGCCAAGCTCCCGACAACGCCGCCGTTGCAGGCCTCGGTCGATTTCGTGCGCCTAAAGCGCCTCCTGCGCCACTTCGACCCGGCCGGGCGGCTTCTCCGCTGGCCGGCCAAGCACAGCGAACAGCAACCCTGCCTGTGGCTCTTGTGGTCGCGCATTCCCGCTCGCCGCGTCATGAACGAACGGGAGGTCAACGAGCACCTAAACGCCCAGCACAGTTTCGGCGATGCCGCCTTGCTGCGTCGCCAACTCTGCGATACGGGCCTGCTGGTACGGACTCCGGACTGCCGGGAGTACCGCCGGGTGGAAGGGCGGCCCACGCCGCTTGGGCTGGAGCTGATCCGGCAGTTGGCCAGGTCCGGCGCGCCCCAGGCACATCCGTCTGCCGCGTCCTGATACGCTGCGCAGGCAAACGCCCGCATCCGGCTTTGGCTGGTGCGGGCGTTTTGGCGGGGTACGGCTTGCCCGGTCGGGCAAGCCATGCCATGACGGGCCATGGACAAGACCACTCAGACGCTTTACCGGACCATGGTTCTGCTGATGGGAATGTTCCTGCTGCCCGGCCTTGCCGCCCCGGTATCGTCGAGGGCCGCCTCGGCCATTCCCCTGGAGGCGGTGACCGGGGATTTCCCGCAACGGGACCGTCTGCCCCAGTCGGCTGTGCCGCCAGGGGCGTGGTACGGCAATCCCGCTCTGGGCAGTTGGGGACCCAGGTCCGCCGCCTATCCGCCCGTGGCCGTCCCGGCCGGGTACGAGGCCCTGGCCTGGAAACGGGCGCGGGTGGCTGCCGTGGCCCGGCGCTATGTCGGGCTGGCCTATCGCCACCACCACATCCCGGCCTACGATCCGCCGGGCGAGGGGCCGGGGCTGGACTGCTCCAACTTCACGTCCTGGGTCTACAACTATGGCCTCGGCCTGCGTTTCACCTCTGCCATCGCGGCCCAGGCCGATGGTCCCAAGGCTCCGGGCCGGCGACTGGCCCCGGATGAACCCTGGGCCGTGGGCGATCTGCTTTTTATCACCAGCCGCGACGGCTCGCGCGTCTCCCACGTGGCTGTGTGGCTGGGCGACGGGCAGCTCATCGATTCCCACAAGACCGGCGTGGCCGTGCGGCGCTATGCCGGCTGGTACCGGGACTGTCTGTCCCATGTCCGGCGGGTGATCGAATAAGCGGGCGACGGTCGGGCTAGGCTTTGCGGCGCGAAGGCGCGGCGTCTGCGGCCGGCCGGGCCGGGGTGGAAGCGGGGTTGGCCGACATGGCCCCTGGGTCCAGTTCCACGCTCTGGTACAGGGCGTCGGTTTCGTTTGGGGTCAGCAGCCGGTACTGCCCGGGGGGCAGATCGCCGAGAATAAGCGGTCCCTGGGCAATGCGCACCAGGGTGAGGACCGTCAGGCCAAGATCGCGGCACATGCGCCGAATCTGCCGGTTAATCCCCTGGGTGAGTTCCATTTCAAGGACAAAACGGTCGTCTGACGGCCGGCCGACCAGTTCTGTCCGCACCGGGGCGAGCAACTCGCCCTCGGCCAGACGCATCCCGTTTCGCATGACGTCCAGGGATTGCGGCGTCACCCGGCCGCGCACCGCCACCTGATAGCGTTTGGTCACGTGCCAGCGGGGGTGAGCCAGGCGAAAGGCCAGTTCGCCGTCGGTCGTAAGCAGCAGCAGACCCTCGGAATAGTAGTCGAGCCGGCCAACGGAAAACAGGCGTCGGCCGCGCCAGGGTTCAGGCAGCTGGTCAAAAACCGTTGGCCGGCCATCGGGATCGTTGGCCGTGGTCACCACGCCGGCTTTTTTGTGGTGCATGACGGTCAGCGGCGCGGCATCGGCTGCGGCCAGGACCACGGGAACGCCGTCCACGGCCAGGCTGTCCCGGGCGGGATCAATCTTCAAGCCCTGCTCGGTGACGATGGTCCCGTTGACCGTGACCCGGCCGGCAGCCACGAGTTCGTCGGCATGGCGGCGGGAGCAGACCCCGGCGGCAGCCAGGGCCTTGTTGATGCGCATGGGGGGGGAAAGTGCATCCATACGCTAGACCGGCACCACAAGTTCAAAACGTGTGCCGGCGCTGCAGGCGGATGTGAACCTCACATCCGCTCCCAGGCATTGTCGGGCAAAAAGACGCATGCTGTAGGTGCCAAATCCCCGTCCCTCACCTTTGGTGGAATAGCCTTTTTCAAAAATGCGCATTTGGGTTTCCTCAGGCAAGGCCCCCGGATTGTGCACCCAGAAAACGATGGTTCCGTTGGGCGCGTCGCATCCGATGGTCACGCATTCGCCCGGAGCCGAGGCTTCCAGGGCATTTTTGATCATGTTGACCATGATGCGCTGGATGATGCGGGCGTCTGAGGAAAAAGTCCTGGCCACGGTTTCGGGGGCAACGACCAGACGACGCTTGCCGCCCGGATTGAACGCCTGGCAATAGGCTGCGAGATAGGTAAGGACTTCGCGGGTCTCAATCCAGGAAAAGGAGTTGCGGTATTCCTTGGTTTCAACCGCCAGGAAGTCGCGCTGGGTCTCGACGATGTCCTGGATGTCGTCAATGGCCCGGCGCAGCAGATCCAGTTCGGCAGTGTAGTCCACGGGCAGGTCAAAGGCCATGATGTCGTGAATGCCTTTGATGCCGGTGACGGCATTGATGATGTCGTGGAAAAAGATGCGTTCGAAACCACGCAGGGCTTTTTCGTGGGCAATGTCGAGAATGGAATTGATGACGAGCTTGTGGCCCTCAATGACCATGGGTACAGCCCACACTTGCAAATTGAGCGCTTCAAGGGTGGTGCTGGTGGTGCGGCTGATGGAACATTCCTGGGTGCCCCGATCCCCTTCCAGGCTTTTGACAACGGCCTGGGCCGCGCCGCAGTACTGGCAAAACCGCGTGGTGCCGCAGCCTCCGGCATTGTCGTCGGCGTGTTCGCAGCCCAGGGCTTCGCCTATGCGGAGGCCGATGACGTCGTTTTCGTCGGTCAGGTTGGCCAGGGAAAGGAAGCGGGCGTTGGCATAGACGATCTGGCGGGTATCATTGATGATGAGGATGGCCAGAGGCATCAGCGACAAGGTGACGGCCGAAGGGGATCGGGCGATTTCCCTGGAGATGCGTTCGATGCTGGTTTGGTCGAGACGCTCGGCCGGTAAAAAAAAGGTGGTGGGCGTTTCGTCCGGCATTGCTGATTCCTGAAGACTGCTTCGGCCATGGGGCGACCTTCCAAGGGGTCGGGCTGCGCCCCAAAAGATGGATAACGGGCCGCTTGGATGACAACGGCCCGCATGCAAAGAGCCTGTTGTTAAATTTGGATAATCTTGTCCGCGAGGTCAAGGCTCGTGACCACATCGAGCATGTTGGTGGTCTGGCCGACCTCTTTCTTGTCCAAAATGCCGTAAAAGTCCAGGCAGGTGCCGCACACGAGGATGGATACACCGGCCTCGGCCAGGGCCTTGAGCTTGTCCAGGGCCGGACTGCCGGCAACGGCCAGGCGGACAGCGCCATTGACCAGGACAATACGCCACAGGCGGTCGCCCAGTTCCGGCAAGGTGCCAAGGAAGTTGACCATGAGCTTGGCCCCAAGGGTCTCATCCCCCCGGCCGATGGTGTCGGCGGTCAGAAAGGCCACGGTCCTGGCTCCGGTCTCGGCCGTGGCGGCAGACGGTGCAGGGGCCGTGTCCGGGCCGGCCGCGCCGGCCGTGGCTGTCAACACGGACACCCCGCCCGAGGCCTCGGCCACGGTGACGGCGTAGCCGCGCATCCCCAGGAACCGGGCGACGTTTTCCCGGGCCGCCTCATTGTCGACCGTGATGGTCAGGGTGGACGGGGCCTCTTTTTCGACGCATTCCTTGCAACAAAGAACCGGACCGGGACAGGCCAGTCCCCGGCAATCAAGCGATCTGTCCATGGGGTGCACTCCTTACGATTTGCCGCAAGGTAGCCGACGAGCCCAGGTCCAGGTCAAATCGAATGATGTGATGCTTTCTTTCCTATTTGATCGAAAGTTTTGATGGCAGCCCTAAAACGGACTGGTAAAGCCGAAGGTCGTGGCCAGCCATTCCATGTAGGTCCGGGCAGAGGGGCTGGCTTGGGCGCCCTTGAAGGCGCTCCGGGCCAGTTCCTCGGCCTGGGAGAGCATCCCGGCCATGCACAGGATATAGACCCGGGCCGGGGCGAGATTGCTTGGGTAGCCCAGGTCCTGGGAACGCTTGAGCTTGGCTTCGGCCAGCAGATAGTTGCGCTCGGCCAGGGCCTTGACCCCGAGCTGAAACTCGGTTTCGGCTGAAGGCGGCATTCCGGCGGCCAGGGCCTTCTCCACGATCTCGACCTTTTTGGGATCGGATTTCATGAGCCACAGCGGCAAAACGGTCAGCTCCGTTCCCGTCAGCACGTAATTGACGGCAGGCAGCGGCGGCGGCGGCGGGATCATATTGTTGAGAAAGACATTCATGATCTGCTGCGTCTCAAACCAGCCCTCGGCTTCGGCCTTGACCGGGGGCGGCAAGAGCAGTTCGGCCTCGGCAGACTGGGCAAAACGTTCCCGCGAGGCCAGGGTGTCCATAAGGGCATAGTGGGTGGCGACATCGCGCTGCTGGGCTTGCGGGTTTTCCGGGTAGCCGGTCAGGCGTTTGGGATAGTTGTCGGTCAGCGGCTTGGCGTCGCCGAGGTAGTCGGCCAGGGCTTTGCCGTCGAGCATGAAGAGCGCGCCGAGCTGGGCCGGTTTCTCGAGGGCAATCTGGCGCAGCCCCTCGGCGGTGGGACCCGTCGTCCACAGGGCCGGGAAATCAGCGGCCGGCTTGGGGCCTTTGGGCTTTTTGACCCCAACCATCATCCAGTTGAAATTATCCCCCATCCACAGGGAGCTATGCTCGAAGACCTCGCTAAACGCCTTGAGAATGGCCTTGGCGTCGCCAGGGGACAACTCAAACACCGGCAGCCAATAGGTGACCATGCCGCCGTCGTTTAAGCGGTCGCGCATGAGTGCGAAGTATTCCCGGGAATAGAGATTGACCACGCCGGCCATCATGGGTGGCGGCGGTTCGGCCGTTATGATGTCGAATTTCTGGCGCGTGGCCAGGAGGTAGAACCGGCCGTCCTCGACGTGGGCCGTGACCCGGGGATCATCCAGGGGATTGGTGCCGGGCTGGGGATAGACCACCTTGCTGCCGGCCAGGACGTCGCGGGAAATGTCCACCACGTCGATACGCTCCAGGCGCTTGTCCTCGACCAGGGCCGTGGCGGTCGAACCCGTGCCGAAGCAGATGAGCAGGGCGGATTTGGGATTTGGCAGCACGGCTTCGGGGAAATAGCCGAAAAGCTTCATATAGCGCCGGGCGCTGCGGTCCGTGGACGACATCGAATAGCCGTCGGTGACCAGCCGGTAATAAAGCGGCTGGCCCAGGTAATCCTTGCGCAGGTACTGAAGCGTCCCGGCCACGCCCTCCACGGTCCGAAGCAGGGTTTCGCCGTCCTTGAGGAAGTCCAGGCAGGCCCGGTTCAGGTAGTCCCGCATGGACCCGAACGGGAAAAGAGCCAGGAACAGGGCGAAAGCAGCCACAGTTCCCTGCAGGAAGCGGTTGGTGCGAAAGGAGGGCCAGGGCGGCGTGTCCCCGGCGCACAGCATCGCCGGCAGGAGATAGAGAAGGCACAGGAGAAACAGCGTTTTTTCCATGCCCATGGCCGGGATCAGAACAAATCCGGCCAAAAGCGGTCCAGCCATGGCCCCCAGGGTGTTGGCCATGGCCACCAGCCCGGCCGACCGGGCCCGGTCGCCCACTTCGCGGTGGAAGGCCTCGGCCAGGGCGGTAAAGAGAATGCCCGAGACAAAGGCGGCCGGAAACATGAGGGTGACCGAGAGCAGGGCGACATACCGCCAGTCCAGGGCCTGGTAGTCGGCGATGGACACCCCGGAAGCGGCTTCAAACAGCCGGAACGAGGCCAGGGCCGCAGCAGCCACCAGCAGGGCCAGGGGAGCGGTGATGCGCCGGCCGTCAGCCTCCCGGCGCAGCCACCACCCGGCGAACATGCCGCCAAGGCCGATGCCGGCCAGGATCACCGACAGCATGACGGCAAAGGCCAGACTGGTTGAGCGCACGAACAGTTGCAAAAAGCGGGTCCAGACCACTTCCAGGGCCAGAAAGCCGGCCCCGGCCAGGAAACCGGCCAAAAGGAGCCGTCTGGCCCGGCCGGTGAGCGGGGCCGGGGCGGGTTTGGCCGGGGCGTCCTGGCGAACCGGTTCGTCCCGGAAGCGTGCGGCAATGCTCAAGGCGCCCACCGCCGCCAGCACATTGAGCCCGGCAGCGAACAGCCCGGTGCCGACCAGTCCAAGAGGGGCTATGAGCACGGCCTCGCCAAGGAGCGCCCCCAGGCAGGCCCCCAGGGTGTTGACGCCGTAAAGCCGTCCCAGCGCCTTGCCGAATTCGCCGGGACGCCGGGCCAGGGCTTTGACCAGAAGGGGCAGGGTCACGCCCATGGCCGTGGCCGGCAGCAGGAAGAGCAGGAAGGAAAAGGCGAACCGCAAGGTGTTGAGCAGCGGCGGCGTATCCAGGGCCGGATGGAGCATGGCGCCGAGCCAGACCGAAAGCATGGGGAAACAAACGACGAGCAGCGCCCCCCACAGGCCGACCAGCAGTTCCATGACGGCGTAAAAGCGCACCGGGTCGGTGACGTCGCGGCCAAACCGGGAAATGAGCGCGTTGCCGAGAGCCAGCCCGCCCATGAAGCTCGACAGGACCAGGGCGCTGGCATGGATGCCGACGCCAAAGGTCAACCCGGCCAGATGGAACCACAGGGTTTCGAAAAGAAGAGCCGATGCTCCGGAAACCAGGAACACGGCGACAAGGACCAGTCGGTCGCTGCGCGAGGCAGCGGGAGAAGCGGTCATGGCTGGCATAGGGGGCCTCGGGGTGGACCGACGCCGGATCGGCAGGGGGAACGTCCCGGGCGTCGTCGCATGGGCATAGGGCGGTCAAACCCCGATTTTGGGGCAGATATCATCCAGGATGCAGCTGTGGCAGCGGGGGGAGCGGGCCTTGCACACGTCGCGTCCGAACAGGACGAGCAGGTGGTTGATCTCCCCATAGTCGTTTCGCGCAAACAGCGGCATCAAATCTTTTTCAATGATGACCGGGTTTTCCGATGTCGTCAAGCCCATACGGAAGGCCAGTCGGCGCACGTGGGTGTCAACGGCGATGCCCTCGTTAATGCCCAGGGCATTGGACAAAACGATATTGGCGGTCTTGCGGGCGACTCCGGGCAGGGCGGTGAGTGCGGCCATGCTGGCCGGGACGGCGCCGCCGTGGCGGGCGACGAGGATGTTGGCGGCGGCCACCAGATTCTTGGCCTTTTGCCGAAAAAAACCCGTGGCATGGACAACGGCTTCGACCTCGGCCACCGCAGCCCGGGACAGGGCGGCGGGGTCAGGCCAGCGGCGGAAAAATTCGGGCGTGACGGTATTGACCCGGGCATCGGTGCACTGGGCGGCAAGCACCGTGGCCACGAGGAGTTCGTAGGCGTTGCGATGGACAAGAGCCGGCTTGGGGTCAGGGTAGACTGACTTGAGCCGGGTATGAATGAGCGTGGCCCGTGCAGCCGCGTCCATTACCGGAGTCTCCGGATGGGCGCGGCTGCCGGCCAGGCAAGGGGTGCCCAGGGAAATCCCATAAGGGCTAGGGGATGAACACCACCGCCGAAATGGTCGTGGTCCACATGCCTGTTTCACCGGTGGTGACGCAGGGCATGGAGGCGGAGTCAATGATTTTGCCGCTCATGAGATAGGTCTGGCGACGTTCGTCGTAGGCCGTCTCGGGGTCAAAGTCGATGCCAAGGGTGGTGGCCAGCATGGTGGAGGCCAGATCCTCGGCAAAGTCGCCAATCTCCTGCTCTTCAGAGCCAAAGCCGGTGTGCTCGGAGATGTAGCCGTAGTTCGACTTGTCAGCCGGGAAGGCCATGCCCACGGCAGAGCCGACAAGGCGGTTTTTTTCGTCGGTAGCATTTCGCGCCATAACGCAGAAGGTGATCTGCCCGGGGCTTAGCAGCTTGACGCCCTCTTCCGGGGTGAGCAACTGGCAATGGGGCGGGTAAATGCTCGACACGTAAACCAAGTTCAGCTTTTCAATGCCAGCCTCACGAAGCGCCAGCTCGAAAGACTGCAGCTTGTTTTTGTGGCGGCCGACGCCCTTGGTGAAAAACGCCTTGGTGGGAACGGAAGAGCCTGGAAGCATGGGCAGTCCTCTTTATGCACTCAGATTTGCCGCGAAAGCGGGGAATCCTCATAAGGGTTTTTTGCCGAGAAGTATAGGGCCTTTTTCACCGGTCCGCTTGAGGGCATCGGCGATTTCCGCGTCAGACCCTTTGAGCTGGACATTGACCCGGAAAACCGGGGTGTTATTGGACTTTGCCTCGGCCACCGAAGCGGTGACGCCCTTTTTGGCCAAGGCTTTGACATGGGCTTGGGCCTGTTCCCGGCCAGGGAACGAGGCAACCTGATACGTGGCAGTATAGCGCAGCGGCGCTTTCTTGTCGAAGGGTGTCTTTGGATCGACCTTGGCTGCGGTCCTGGCATCCTCGGCCGCCTGTTTGGCCGCCGGCCGGTTCTGGGCCGGGGGCACGGCCGCCGCCGCCCCGGGCACCGGGCGCACCTCGGTCTGCTCATGCGGCTTTTGGGGCGCAGCCTGCTTTTTGGACTCTGCCGCAGGTTTGGCCGGAGTGTCGGGAGCCTCGGCACCCGGCTGGTTGTGGACCTCTTCCATGAACTGGAGGTCTTCGGGCTTAAGCACCGAGGGCGGGGCCTGGGACGTGGTATTGTCCGGCATCTTGGCCTCGGTGGTAGGCATCATCTGGGCGATCTGCGGCACGGCCGCCTCGGGCCGGTAGCCCCGGCCGACCAGGATGCCGAGAATGAATACCCAGCACATGCCAAGGACCACCACGATGCCGACGGATATGACGCCGGACATGCTGATCTCGAAGGTGAACTTGCGCGGTCCGCCGTTTTCACGGGACACGTTGAGTCTGCTTAAAAGCTTCATGGGGCACGGTTCCTCGCCGAGAGATAAGGGCTAAACGCGAGGCGATGTCAAGACGGTTACATGCTGTCCGGAGCGGATACGCCAAGCAGGCCAAGGCCGTTTCGCAGCACCTGGGCCACGGCCTCAAGCAGCCGCAGCCGGGCGGCGGCAAGCCCTTCGTCGCCGGCGGTCAGCACCGGATTTATGGTGTAGTAGCGGTGCAGCCGGGCGGCCAGATCGCGCAGGTAAAAGCTGACCAGATGCGGCGAAAAGGACCGGGCGGCGGCAGCCACGGTGTCCGGGTACTGTTCGAGGAGTTTTAACAGCTCAAGATCCTCGGTGGTGGTCAGGCGCGCCAACAGTTGGCTGTCGGCCGCAGGCACGGTCAATCCCCGCTCGGCCGCCTTGGCAAAAAGCGAGCGCACCCGCGCGTGGGCATACTGGACGTAGTAGACCGGGTTGTCCATGGACTTTTCCTTGACCGCATCAAGGTCGAAGTCCAGGTGGCTGTCGGATTTGCGCGACAGGAACATGAAACGGGCCGCATCGGCCCCGACTTCGGCCACCACGTCGGCCAGGGTCTCGAACTTGCCGGCCCGGGTGGACATGGCAATCTGTTCGCCGCCTTTGAGCAGGTTGACGAGCTGGACCAGGATGACCTTGAGGCTCGTTTCGGGATCACGTCCAAGGGCGGCCACGCAGGCCTTCATGCGCGGCACGTAGCCATGGTGGTCGGCGCCCCAGATGTCCACCACCACATCAAAGCCCCGGCGGAACTTGTCGGCGTGGTAGGCTATATCCGAGGCGAAATAGGTCAGTTCACCGCCGGATTTGACCAGCACCCGGTCCTTGTCGTCGCCAAAGGCGGTGGTGGCGAACCAGAAGGCACCGTCCTGGTCAAAGGCCAGCTTTTTGTCGCGCAGTTCGGCAAAGGTGGCATCCACGGCTCCGGCCTTGAGCAGGTTCGATTCCGGGAACCAGACGTCGTGGTGGACCCGGAAGTCTTCCAGATCCTTTTTGATGCCGGCCAGGATTTCCCGCTCGCCGTGCAGGCGGCACAGGTCGGTTGCCTCGTCTTCGGGCATGGCCAGCAGGGTGCGGCCGTGGGTGTCGACAAGCTCCCGGGCCAGATCCTTGACGTAGTCGCCCCGGTAGTAATCCTCGGGTTCGGCCACGGTCTCGCCCAAGAGCTCCCGGCAGCGGTAGAGGATCGACTGGCCAAGGATGCGCATCTGCCGGCCGGCGTCGTTGATGTAGTATTCGGTCTCGACAGTGAAGCCGGCGGCCCGCAGCACCCGGGCCAGGCAGTCGCCCACGGCCGCGCCGCGCCCGTGGCCGATATGGAGCGGTCCGGTGGGGTTGGCCGAAACGAATTCCACCTGGATCTTGACCCCCTGGCCGATGGTCAGCAGGCCGTAGCCGGCGGCGGCGCGGGCAATGTCCAGGACGGTTTCCTGCCAGAAAGCCGGGCTCAGGGTCACATTGAGAAAGCCCGGACCGGCCACGCTGACGTCGGCCAGCCGGGGATCGGCAGCCAGAGCCTCACGCAGGGTCTCGGCCAGCTCGCGAGGCGGTTTTTTGGCAGCCTTGGCGGCCATCATGGCCACGTTGGTGGCCAGATCGCCGTGGGCCCTGTCCCGGGGCGGCTCAATGGTGGTCTTGGCCGGCCAGGGGATGCCGTGGGTCGCCAGGGCGCTTTCGAGCAAACCCCGCAAAATCTCGGTGGCGCGCATAGAATCAGGCCTCCAGGGCGGCGGCGTCGGCAGGCGAGGCCACGGCCAGGGCGGTGTAGGGTTCGCCGGCCTCTTTGAGGTTGGCGGCCAGAAGCTTGGTCAGGACACCCTTGGGGCCAAGCTCGACAAAGGTGCGCGCACCGGCCTGCCACAAGCCGGCAACGGTGTCGATCCAGCGCACCTGCGAGGTCATCTGCCGGCACATCAGTTCCAGGGCCTTGGCCCCGTCCGGCTCGGGCGCGCCGGTGACGTTGTGAAAGACCGGGGCCACTACCGGAGCGCGAAGCCCGCTGCGGCGCAGGACTTTTTCCAGTTCGGCCGCCGGTTCGGCCATAAGCGGGCTGTGGAAAGCGCCGCTGACCGCCAGGGGCACGGCCCGGCCCTTGCGCTCCTTGACCAGGACGCCGGCCGCCTCGACAGCCGGGGCTGCGCCGGAAATGACGAACTGGCCCGGGGAATTGTAATTGGCGATAAGGAGCACCTGGCTGGTGGCCCGGGCCGCCTCACGCACCACGTCCTCGATGTCGTCCAGGGAAAGCTTCAGCACGGCGGCCATCTTGCCGTCGCCGCCGTCAGCCTCGGCCATGAGCCGGCCGCGAAGGCTGGTCAGTTCAAATACCGCCGGCACCTCGAGCATACCCGAGGCGGCCAGGGCAGCGTATTCGCCCAGGCTATGGCCGGCAAACCCCGCCAGCGGGGACAGTTTCGATTTGAGATGAAACCACAGGCCGAGCGTCACGGCGGTCATGGCCGGCTGCAGGCAGCGCGTGTCGGCCATGGCCGCCTCGTCGCCGTCCCAATATATTTCGCGCAGCGGCAGGCCGCTCGCCTTTTCCGCCATCAGCCACAGTTCGGCCGCCTCGGCCGAAGTCTCGGCCAGGGCGCGGCCCATGCCTTTTTCCTGGGAACCCTGGCCGGGGAACAAAACAGCCAGGCGGTTTTGGGTTGCGCTCACGTTCGACTCTCCTTAAGAGCTTTTCGCGTCATTTCGGCCGCGATTGGTAGAGCAACGGGCTCAAATGTGCAATGGTCAATTTAGACAGGGAGGAGCGGATGAGGCAAGGACAAACGGGGCCGGACGCAGCGGCCGTCAGGCGTGAGGCGGCCCGGCTCGGCCGGGAACTGGGCCCGCAGGAAGCCGGATTGCTCGCGGGCTATCTGGCGCTGCTTGGCCGCTGGAGCAGCAAGGTCAATCTGGTCGGGCCGTCGCAGTGGCAGGAAATCCTGGCCACCCTGGTGGCCGACTCCTGGCATGTGGCCGATTTTCTCGCCGGGCCCGGAGCGGATGTCCTGCCGCCGGCCGGCGAGCCCCTGTTGACGCTTGATTTCGGGGCCGGGGCCGGCTTGCCGGGCATCCCGCTGCGGGCTTTTTTCAATCGGGGGGAGTATGCGCTGCTCGAGGCCAGGCAAAAGCGCTCCATTTTTCTGGGCGAGGCCGTGGCCCGTCTGGGCCTTGCCGGCATGACCGTGGCCGAGGGGCGGGTGGAGGCCACGGTGCCGCCGATTCTGGCCGCCCGGCCCGATATTTTTGTCCTGTGTGTGAGCCGGGCCTTTGCCCCCTGGCCGCAGTTTCTGGGCATCTGCCGGGGGCTCGTGCGCCGGCCCATGGCCGTCCTGACCATGACCGGCTCGCCGACGCCGGCCCATGAAACGCCCCCGGAGTTTGCCGTGGCCGCCGCCGGGAGCTATGTCGTTGCCGGCAAGACCCGCTATATGTCGCTGTTTACGCCCTCGGCCGCCTCCATGTAGGCGTCCTTGAAGATGAGGCGGGTGGCCGTGGCGTCGGCCACCTCGGCCAGATCCATAAGCGTTTCCAGGAAATCCAGGATTTCGCCTTTGTCGGCCTCGGAGGCGTTTTCAAAGTCGAAAGCCAGGTCGCCGGATTCGAAATATTGGCGCAGTTTGGTCAGGTAGTTGGCATCAATGAGGGGCAGGGGCATGGCTGGCACCGCCTGGATGTGTTAGTGGTGATAGGGAGCGCCGGCATTGATGGCCGCTGCCCGGTAGAGTTGTTCGTAAAGGACCACCCGGGCCAGTTCGTGGGGCAAGGTGCCCGGACCCAGGGCCAGGGTGAGGTCGGCCCGGGCAAGGACGGGGCCGTCCAGGCCGAATGCGCCGCCAATGACAAAGCACGGGGCCCGGCCCGGGTCCTCGACCATGCCTTGCAGTCTGCCGGCCAGTTCCCGCGAAGGCAGGGAGCGGCCGTGTTCGTCGAGGACGACAAGGAAATCGCGGGGACCAAGGCGCGCCAGCAGGCTCTTGGCCTCCTCGGCCTTTCGCCGCAACGGGTCGGCGGATTTGCCGTCGCGCACCACCTCCTCCTTGGCCGGCAGATAGCGGCGCAAGGCGTCCAGGTAATGGGCGCAGGCGTCGCGAAAATACGGGGCCTTGGTCTGGCCGATGACGATGAGGCGAATCGGTTTCATGGAGGTCTGCGTCCGATGGGCTGGCTTTCGCGGGGTGTTAGCCGAGGGGACGGGCAGTTGTCAAAGCGGCCGCCTTGGATTAGGCCGATATGCGCCTGACATGAATACAGGTTGATCGGGAGAGGCATGTCGTTTCTGGTGGATATGGGCAGAAAGCTTCGGTGCGTTGCCGGCATCATTGCCCTGGTTGTGACCATGGCCGCCTTTTCTGGCGCACTTTCCCCGGCTTGGGCCCAGGAACTGCTCCTGACCAATCTGGTGCTCAACAACTACGAAGGCCGCATTCGGGTGCGCTTTGGCATTGAACCGTCGGGCCTTGAGCGCATCAGCCAGTTTTTGGCCTCCGGCGAACGCCTGTCGCTCTATTGCCGGGCCAGGCTGGCCCAGAAGCGCGACTATGTCTGGGACCAGGAAGTGAGCTTTGCGACCTGGGCAAGTGAATTGCGCCGACTGAAAAGCGGTGAATTCGTAGTCACCCTGCCAAGCCAGGGTCCCATGGCTGACAAGGATCTGGGTGCACTTTTTCGCAAGCATTTAAATGAAATACTGATTGACCTCGGCTCCTGGGATCGTCTGGAGCGGGGAGTCACCTATGTGCTCACCCTCGATTTGGCCCTTGGACGCCCGGATGTTTCCCCGTGGCTCAAAAACGGCCTTTTTTTCTGGTCCTTCGACGCCGCCCGCCCTGTTTCCTACCAGCTTGACTTCACCTACTGAACCCGCCTGTCAGTTGCCATCCTCCCGGGATCACGTATAATGGCTTCAGCCGCCATAGTGCGGCTGGGAGGCTCCTGTATGCGCGTGGTCATCCTCGGCGGCTCGGGCTTTATTGGTCGGGCATTGACCCATTCCCTGGTCGGGGAAGGGCACGAGGTCGTGGTCGTCTCGCGTAGCGGCGGGAACCGGCGGCCGGCCGGCGGCGTGGTCTTCGCCCCCTTTGACGGGAAGAGCGGGCAGGGCTTTGCCCACCACCTTGACGGCGCGTTCGCCCTGGTCAATCTGGCCGGGGAGAACATTGCCTCGGGCTATTGGACCGAAGCCAGGAAGGCCCGCATTCTTGAAAGCCGCCTGGCTGCCGGCCGGGCCGTCATGGACGCGTTGGCCCGCGTGGAGCGCAGGCCGTCGGTGCTGCTCCAAGGCTCGGCTGTCGGGTATTACGGCGACACGGGCGAGGCCCCGGCCGCGGAAGACGCTCCCCGGGGAAGCGGTTTTCTGGCCGATGTGGCCGGGCAGTGGGAAGCCTCCACTGCGGCCGCAACGACGCTTGGCCTGCGCCGGGTCGTTTTGCGCACGGCCGTGGTCCTCGGCCGGGACGGCGGGGCTCTGCCCCGGATGCTCCTGCCGTACCGTTTTTTTCTCGGCGGTCCACTGGGATCGGGACGCCAGTGGTTTCCCTGGGTGCATCTCGACGACGAGGTCCGGGCCATCCGCTTCCTCCTGGAGTGCGAGGAGGCCTCGGGCCCCTATAATCTGGCCGCTCCCGACGCCCTGACCCAAAACGATCTGGCCGCCGCCCTGGGCCATGCCCTGGACCGTCCGGCCCGGCTGCGGCTGCCGGAGACGGTGCTGCGCCTGACTCTTGGCCAGATGGGCCGGGAACTCTTTTTGCAAAGTGCCCGCATCGTGCCCGAGAAGTTGCTGCGACTCGGGTTTTCCTTCCGTTTCCCAACCATCGCCGCTGCCCTGGCCGACATCCTCAGCGGCCCGGACGCCTCCCATGCCTGATACCGATTCGGACACGACCAGCGCAGCCCGCATCCTCGTTGTCGAGGATGAGGCCGTGGTGGCCATCGACGTACGCCATCGGCTGACCCGCCTGGGCTATACCGTGGCCGGCATTGCCGATAGCGGCGAGGAAGCCGTGCGGCTGGTCGGGGAACTCGCCCCGGATATGATCCTCATGGACATCATCCTGGCCGGCAAGATGGACGGCGTGGATGCGGCGACCCTTATCCGGGAACGCTACGCCGCACCGGTGGTGTTTTTGACCGCCCATTCCGACCGGGCCACCCTGCGCCGGGCCGGTGCAGCCGGTCCGTACGGCTATCTGATAAAGCCCTTCGAGGAGCGCGAACTGCAAAGCGCCCTGGAAATCGCCCTGTACAAATCGCGCATGGAACGCAAACTGGCCAAGACCGAGCGGCTGACAGCCATCACCCTCAAGTGCCTGGGCGAAGGCCTGCTCACCACGGACGAAACCGGCCAGGTCGTGTTCGTCAATCCGGCGGCTGAAACGCTGCTGGGGGTCGCGGCCGCGGCCATTGTCGGCCAGCCCCTGGAGGCGGTGTACCGAGCCACCCCGGGCGAGGCCGATGGGCCGACGGGGCGGGAGCAGGCCGTGCTGCACTGTCCGGGCGGCCGTGATGTGCCGGTGGAGCAGACCACCTCGCCCATCCTGGACGCACAGGGGGGCAGTATCGGCACGGTGGTGGTCTTTCGCGATGTCAGCCAACGCCTCATGGCCGAGCAGGCCTTGCGCGATTCCGTGGCCAATCTGCGCTGCGCCCTGGCCGAAACCGTCAACGCCCTGACCGTCACCTCGGAAAAGCGTGATCCCTTCACTGCCGGGCATCAGCAGCGGGTGTCCCATCTGGCCGCCGCTCTGGCGGTCCGGCTCGGCCTGCCCGAGGAGGCCTGCGAAGGCGTCCGGGTGGCCGGTCTGGTCCATGATATCGGCAAGATCCATGTGCCGGCCGAAATTCTGGCCAAGCCTGAGGCCTTAAATGCCATGGAAATGGGCATTGTCCACGACCACAGCGCCGTCGGCTACGAAATCCTCAAGAGCATCCCCTTCCCCTGGCCAGTGGCCCGTATGGTCCTGGAACACCACGAGCGCATGGACGGTTCGGGCTATCCCGGCCACCTGGGAGCGGACGCAGTGCTTCTGGCCTCGCGCATCCTGGCCGTGGCCGACGTGATCGAGGCCATGAATTCCCATCGCCCCTACCGGGCGGCCCCGGGGCGCGAGGCGTCGTTGGCCGAAATACGGTCCGGCCGGGGACGCCTCTACGACCCTGACGTGGTCGACTGCTGCCTGGAGCTTTTTTTGCGCGAAGGCTACCAGCTCTAGGTCACCGGATTTTCCTGTTCCCTGATCCAGATGAGGCTGGCCTGGCGGCCGGTGGTTTTGTCGCGGCGGTAGGAAAAAACTGCGGCAGGCTTTTGGTGCACAGGTCCAGGGCAAAGATGCGATCCCGGTCCAGGCCGGCGGCAATGAGTTGGTCCCGGGTGAGACGCCACAGATCGACCCGGCATGTGCGGTGGTCGTAGTAGGGCCGAAAGGCCTCGCCAAATTCGCTGTCAAAGGCGGTGAACTGCGACTCCCCCGGGCCAAGGCTCGGGCCGCGTACGGCCGAAAGCTCGTGCGGGGAAAGCCCGTAGCGCACGCAAAACGAGCGCACGGCCCGGGCGCAGAAATCCTGGACATTGCCCCGCCAGCCCACATGCAGGGCCATGATGTAGCGCCCTGAGGCATGGGCGAGCAGCACCGGCTGGCAGTCGGCCGTCTTGATGGCCAGGGCATGGCCCGGACGGGTTTCGGTCATGCCGTCGCCGGCCTCGATGCTCGGACGGGCGAGGGTCTCGAATTCCGGCTCGAAAATCATATCCACGCCATGCACCTGACGCAGCGAATGCCAGGCGGCAAAGCCCAGTTCGCCTTTGAGAGCGGTGCGCAGCGCCGTCACAGCGGCCGGATCGGCGCCGCCGGCAAAGGCCATGGTGTCCGGACCCAGGCCAAAGGCGCAGGCCACATTCGGGATGTCGGGAAAGACAAAGGGAATGGTGTTCATAATGGCGGCACGAGGAGGGTTTGCCGGTCGGTGACAACGGCGTTGACCGGCCGGTCCCACGGCTCGGCTGGAAGGTGGTCGACCAGTTGGAAGGCGTAGCCCAGGCCGACGACGAAGGCAGCTGCAGCCATGGGCAGGGCCAGCAGCCGGTCGTAGTAGCCGCCGCCAAAGCCCAGCCGGTTGCCGCGCCGATCGAAAGCCAGCCCGGGAACCAGGATCAGGTCCGGGGCAAAGGCTTCTGGGGGGCGACAGAGGGCCTGCCGGGGTTCCAGGATGCCAAAGCGGCCGGCTACGACATCGGACAGGCAGGAGACACAGCCCAGATCAAGCAGCCCGGGGGCGTCGTTGCGACAGCGGGGCAGGAGCAGGCGTTTGCCGTCGGCCAGGGCCTTTTCGGCCACAAGTGCGGCGTCCACTTCGTTTTTAATGGGCAGATAGGCGGCAATTTCCCGGGCATTGCGGTAGGCGGGCAGGGAGAACACCTGCGCGGCCACGGCTTGGCTGGCCAACGACGCATCAGTCTCGGCCAAGGCGGCACGCCCGGCCAGCATCTGTCGGCGCAGGTCGTCCTTGGCGGCGGATAGGCTGCGCTTCTGGTCGCTTATGGCGGGTTGATCTGGTTGCAATGTTTTCACAACCGTTTCATAGTAGCAAGCGAATCCCGCCAAGGGAAGGGCGGGGGTGCATACCCGGCTGATGGAGGCAGTGATGACCGGCAGGGCATTTTGGCTAGGCATGGGCGACATCCACGACGATATTTCGCTCCTTCGGCGGATCCCCGACCTCGACAGCGCCTCGGGCATTGTCGTTAGCGGCGATCTGACCATCAAGGGCGGCGTGGCTGCGGCCAAACGGGTCATCGAGGCCATTCGCGGCGTCAACCCGGTCATCCTGGCCCAGATCGGCAACATGGACAAGGCCGAGGTGGACGCCTACCTCACCGGGGAAGGCATAAACATCCACGCCACCGGCCGGGTCACCGCCCAGGGTGTGGGCTTTTTCGGCTGCGGCTGGTCCACGCCGACGCCCTTTGGCACTCCGAGCGAGGCCGGTGAGGACCGGATTGGGGCCTGGCTTGAGGCGGCCTACGAGACAGTGGCCCATTGCCCGCATCTGGTGCTTGTTTCCCACACGCCGCCCCTTGGCACCGCAACCGACAGGGTGGGGGCAGGGACCCATGTGGGCAGCCGGGCCGTGCGGGATTTTATCGAGCGCGTCCAGCCTGATGTCTGCCTGACCGGCCATATTCACGAGTCCACGGCCATGGACACCCTGGGCCGCACTGTCGTCGTCAATCCCGGGGCCCTGGCCGCCGGCGGCTACGCCCGCATCGAACTGGGACCGGAAGGCCTCAGCGCCCGTCTGTGCCGCATCGTATGACCCTCACCGACGCCAGAGCGCCAGGGAAGTGCCCTTGAGCCGGCCAGGGGTGGCTTTGATCCGTCGGCGTGGGGCGGCGGCAGTGCGGGAAAGGCCTTTGCGGAGCTGGCGATGCGTGTCGTAAGTATCATTGATATCGTCTTTTACCGGGCGTTTCTCAGCAAGATCTACCTCACCACCGAGGTCGATTACCATTTTTTGTCCCCGGAAGAGGCTCCGGCCGCCCTGGCTGCCGCTGATCCCCCGCCTGATGTCGTGCTCATCCAGGATTCCTATGCCGCAGTCGAGTGCGGCCAGATCCTCGAACATGTTCGCGCGGCTGCGGCCACGCTGGGGCGGGAACTGCCGGTGTTGTGTCTGCGCCCGTTTGACGAAACCCAGGAAGAGCGCGATCTGGCCTGCCATCCTCTGGGGGAAGACGTCCATCCGGTCAATCGCCTGAATCTGGCCCAGGTCATCGGCGAATTCAAACACACCCTGGCCCAGCGGCCGAATGTGCCCGGATCCCGGGAAATTTTGTTCGTCGATGGCGGCCGGACGCTGCTCCATGTGGTCCGGGCGGCCCTGGCTGGAAGCGGTTTCCGGGTCGTGCCCGCCCATCATGCCGAAGCGGCCCTGTCGCTTTGCCGCAAGCGCTCCTTTGAGTTGGTGCTGACCAGCGTCCTGCTCCCGGGCATGTCGGGACTCGAGTTGTGCCGTCGCCTCAAGGAAGACAACCCCGGGCGCTATCTGCCGGTCATCATCCTGTCGAGCAGCGACAACCCCATTGACATGGACACGGCTTTCACCTGCGGGGCCGACGACTACCTGCTTAAGTCCTTTACCGCCGAGATGCTCTCCAGCAAAGTCTCCGAGCACCTGGATGTGGCTGAGCGCAAACGCCACAACAAGATTCTGGTCGTCGACGACAGCAAGCTCACTCGCGAACTCCTGCGCCACAGCTTCATCAAAAACGGCCACTGTGTCCTGACGGCCGAAAACGGGGCCACAGCCCTGAGCATCGCTTTGGCAGAGCAACCCGACGTGGTGGTGACCGACATCGAGATGCCGGAGATGGACGGCTACGCCCTGTGCGAATGCATCCGGGACCACCCGGAATTGCGCAACACCCTGGTGGTCATCATGAGCGCCCGGGGCCATGTCAGTGACATCAAACGCGGCGAACGCCTTGGGGTGTCCCGCTATTTCGTCAAACCTTTTGACGTGGAAAAGATGCTGCTCGTGGTGGAGCAACTGCTCGGCGAGAGCTACCGCCACCTGAAAAAAGAGCACGAGCACGTCCTGTCGAGCATGTCGGCCCTGATCACTGCCCTGGAGGCCCGGGACGAATACACCAAGGGCCACACCGCCCGGGTGTCGCGCATGGCCATGCGCCTGGGCCGGGCCATGGGCCTTGACGACAAGGAACTGCGCAACCTGGAGATCGGGGCCAATCTGCACGACATCGGCAAGATCGGCGTGCGCGACGCGGTGCTCTTGAAGCCCGGCCGGCTCACTCCCGAGGAATACGCCAGCATCCAGGAGCATGCCGTCATCGGCGCGGAAATCCTGCGTCCCATCGTCTCCCTGGCCCCGGTTCTGCCGCTTATTTTGCTCCATCACGAGCGTTGGGACGGCCAGGGCTATCCCACGGCCATCCTGGGCGAGGAAATTCCGCTTGGGGCGCGCATCATCGCCATTGCCGACGCCTTTGACGCCATGACCACCGACCGGCCTTACCGCAAAGGCATGAAGTTGGGCCAGGCCCTGGATATCCTTCGGGAAGAAGCCGGGCGGCAGTTCTGTCCGACCTGCGCGGCAGCGTTTCTGGCCATGTTTGACGGGATCGATGACGCAAACGAGCGTGCACAAACGGAGTAGGATTATTGCATGATTTTAGTGAGCTGGAACGTTAACGGCCTGCGGGCTGTGGTGCAGAAAGGGTTCTGGGAGTGGCTCTCGGGCAGTGGCGCGGATGTGGCCGGAGTGCAGGAGTCCAAGATACAGCCCGGGCATGAGGCGGATTTTCCCGGCACAGCCGGCTACAAGGCCGTCTGGTCGAGTTCCACAGTGAAAAAAGGCTATTCCGGCGTGGGTTGCCTGTATCGGGTTGAGCCGTTGTCGATCGCCACGGAATTGCCCGATGCCGTCTTTGGCGGAGAAGGGCGGCTTTTACAGCTGGAATTCGAAGAGTTTTATTTCTTCAACGTCTATTTTCCCAACGGTGGGCAGGGACCCGAGCGTCTGGCCTACAAACTTGCCTATTACGACGCCTTTCTGGCCCATGCCGAGGACCTTCGCTGCCGCAAACCTATTGTGGTCTGCGGCGACTTCAACACTGCCCACACCGCCCTTGACCTCAAAAACGCCAAGGCCAACGAAAAGACGTCGGGCTTTTTGCCTGAGGAGCGGGCCTGGCTCGACCGGTTCACGGCCGCCGGCTACGTGGACACCTTCCGCATGTTCGAGCCCGGTCCCGGCCACTATACATGGTGGGACTACCGCTTCAAGGCCCGGGACCGTAACGTGGGCTGGCGCATCGACTATTTCTTCGTGTCCGAGGAACTGCGGCCCAAGGTCAAACGGGCCTGGATCGAGTCTTCGGTCATGGGCTCGGACCATTGCCCGGTCGGGCTTGAACTCGACTGCCGCTAGTCGTTGCCGAAAAGCAGGGCGCACATCCATTCCACCGGCGCGTGCTCGTCGGTGAGCACCATGGCCCCGGCTCCCTCGGCTCCCTGGGCGGGAGCAAGGCGCTGGCCCAGAAAACGCCGCAATTCCGAATCGTTGGGCTCAGGCATGGGACCAGGCTGGTTTCTGGCCACCAGCATAACGTTCTGGGCCGTCCGGGGCTCGTGGGGACTGCCCAGGGCGTAGAGGGCCACATCGGGAAAGACGGCGGCAAAGGTGGCGGCCAGGGAGCGGACAAAGCGCGACCCGTCGCCTTCGATTGGGCCGATGGCATTGACCATGACCGCGCCGTCCGGGGCGAGTTGGGCGCGAAGGCGGGTGGCCGCCTCCCGGGTCACCAGATGGAAAGGCGGGGCGTAGTCCGTGCCGAAAGCGTCGAGATAAATAAGATCATAGGGTCCGCCCGGACGATTGAGGACCATTCTGGCGTCCTCGTGGACGATGGTCAGGCCCGGATGCGGGGCAAGGCCGAAATGCCGTGAAGCCAGCTCCGTCACTCCGGGGTCGAGTTCAATCACGGTGACAGAGGCTTGCGGCCGCTTCTCCAGGACATGGCGGGGAAAGCTGAAGGCTCCGCCGCCGATGACCAGCACGTTGGGCGTAGCCGGAGCCATATCCAGGCCCAGGGTGAAAAAGCGGGTGTAATCCAGGGCCAGTTCGTCCGGCGCATCGGGATACATGGCGGATTGGCAGCGGGCCGGGCCGGTGGCCATGACCCGGATGGGCCGGGCCGAGACCGGGTCCATTCCCTGATAGACCAGAACCCGGCCGTAAGCGGTGTCCACGTCGTGGATGCCGGCTTCGGCCAGCATGGCATTCTCGGCCGCCAGCCACAGGCCGCACAGCAGGATGATGCCGAAGGCGGCCCCCTTGGCCCGGACGTCCGTGCGGGAGGCGGCCAGGGACAGGGCGGCCAGAAAGGCGGCCGTGACCAGTAAAATGGTAGTGGAACCCAGGGCGGCCACCAGGACGAATCCGGCGGCAAAGGTGCCGACGATGCTGCCCAGGGTTGAGAGGGCATAGAGGCGTCCGGCCGTGGCTCCGGCCGTGGCCGCGTCGCGCAGGGTCAGGCGCACGGCAAAGGGCGACACCATGCCAAGCAGCCCGGCTGCCGGGGCAAACAGGAGCAGGGCGGCGGCAATGACTCCCAGGCGCGGACCCAGGCCATGCCCGGCCAGGAAGGCCAGGAGCAGGGCCTTGGTGACGGCGGTGGCGGCCGTCAGGATGGCGGCCAGCAGGATGACCACGGACAAGGCCCGGGCCGTGGGATGGCGGTCGGCGATGCGCCCGCCCTGCCAGTAGCCCAGGGACAGGCTGGCCATGACCACGCCGATCAGTCCGGTCCAGACCACAATCGAGGTCCCGAGAAACGGGGCCAGGATGCGCGCCCCGACAATTTCCAGGACCATGACCGCCGCGCCGCAGCCAAAAACCACGAGTTGAAGCATTGTCGGCTCCGCCGATGCCCTACGATCAAGGCATCATTCAGGAATGCCAGATTGTATCCGGCGGACGCCCTGGACGTAAAGGGGCCGTGGCGAAATGTTTTTGACCAGGACCGGCTCTGTGCGTTAGGATGGGAAAATTTCCATTTTACACCCAGGCAGGGAGGAGTCGTGATGAAACGGTACATTACAGCGATGACTGTGGCGATTTTGACAATGTGCATGGCGACGGCGGCCATGGCTTTTTCCGGCGGGGCCGGCATCACGGCCGATGAAGCCTTGGCCCGCCTCAAGGAAGGCAACACCCGCTATGTGGCCGGTGCGGCCGTGGCCCCCCACCAGGATGCCGCCCGGCGGCATGAGACAGCGGTGGGCGGCCAGCATCCCTTTGCCACGGTCCTGTCCTGCGCCGATTCCCGGGTTCCTGTCGAGGTCCTGTTCGATCAGGGCGTGGGCGATGTCTTCGTGGTGCGTGTGGCCGGCAACGTGGCCAACACCGACGAGATCGGCACCATGGAATATGGGGCCGAGCACCTGGGCGCGCCCCTGGTCGTTGTCCTGGCCCACACCAAGTGCGGCGCGGTCACGGCAGTGGTCAAGGGCGAGCATGTCACCGAGAACATCGGCAAGCTGGTGGCCCCCATCGTGCCGGCCGTGGCTAGCGTGAAAAGCCGTTTCGCCACGGACGACCTGGCCGAACTGATCAACCGTTCCATCGAGGCCAACATGTGGCAGGCCATCGCCGACACCTACGCCAAAAGCCCGTTGCTCAAAAAGATGGCAGCCGACGGCAAGATCAAGGTTGTCGGCGCGCTTTACGACATCGATTCCGGGGACGTGCACTGGTTTGGGGAACACCCCTCCAACGCCGCCCTGCTTGCCAAGTAGTATGCCCAACGGTTCTTTGGCGGCTCCTCGGGGGGCCGCCTTTTTTTTGGACTTTTTTCGCGAACCTGATTAGGGCCATACCCTGTGCCTATCCTCGTCCTCGTCGTTTTCATCGTGGTCTATGCCGCCATGATTCTTGGCCGCCTGCCTGGGCTGGCCCTGGATCGGACCGGTGCGGCCGTTCTCGGGGCCCTTGTCCTGGTCGCGGCCGGGACAATGACCGTGGCCGAGGCCTGGAGCGCGGCCGATGTCCCGACCCTGGCCCTGCTGTTCGGGCTGATGGTGGTTTCGGCCCAGTTGCGTCTGGGCGGTTTCTACACCCGGGTAAGCCGCGTCCTTGTGGCCAGCGCCGCCAGCCCGGCCGGGCTTCTGGCCCGCCTCATGGCCGCTGCCGCCGTTTTATCCGCGCTGTTGGCCAACGACATCGTCTGTCTGGCCATGACGCCGATCATTGTGGAAGCCACCCTGGCCCGGGGGCTCAACCCTTTGCCCTATCTCATCGGTCTGGCCCTGTCCGCCAACATCGGTTCGGCCGCCACCCTCATCGGCAATCCCCAGAATATGCTCATCGGCCAGGTGGCCCGCCTTTCCTTTGGCGGCTACATGCTTGACGTGTGGCCCTGCGTGGCGGCAAGCCTGCTACTCGCCTATGCCGGAACGGTGTGGGGATTCCGGGGACGTTTCAGCGGTCCCAAGGTGGTGCTGGCCATCCCTGCCCCGGTTTTTTCCCCCTGGCAGTCGGGCAAGGGCCTGCTGGCTCTTGGCCTTTGCATGGTGGTCTTTGTCTGGGGCGGCATACCCAGGGAAAACGCGGCCCTTGGCTGCGCCGCCGTCTTGCTGCTCAGCCGGCGCATGGCCTCGCGCGAGACCCTGGCCCTGGTAGACTGGCAGTTGCTGCTGCTCTTTCTCGGCCTGTTTGTGGTCAATCGCGAGGTGGCGGCTGTGGGCCTGCTTGACGAGGCCTATCGGAGCGTGGCGGCGCTTGGCATTGATCTGAAGCAGCCGGTGTGGCTTTTCACCATGACGGCCGTCCTGTCCAACGTCGTCTCCAATGTCCCGGCCGTCATGCTGCTCCTGCCCGGCCACAACAGCCCGGAACAGGCCACGCTCCTGGCCGTCTCCAGCACCCTGGCCGGCAATCTGATTCTTCCGGGCAGCATTGCCAATCTGATCGTGGCCGATCAGGCGGGGCTGCTGGGCATTTCCCTGGGTTTTGGCCGCCACGCCCGGGTGGCCCTGCCCGTCACCCTGGCCACGCTGGCCGTTTCCGGCCTGTGGCTTTTGCGTTGAACCCAGGAGGCACGCCCGTGGACCTTGTCAGACAGGCCCTTGAGGCCGGTTTCTTCCGTGCAACGGACACAGCGGTCATTGTCTATGATCTTGACCGGCTCGAAGCCAATGTGACCCGGCTGGCTGAGGCCTTTCCGGAGCGCACCGGCCACGCTTTTGCCGTCAAGTCCTGCCCGTTGCCGCCGATCCTGTCCTTCCTGGCCGGGCTTGGGCTCGGGGCCGAGGCCGCTTCGCTGCCGGAGATACATCTGGCCCTGGCCGCCGGCTTTCCCCCGGCGCGCATCGTGTTCGACTCGCCGGCCAAGACAGTGGAAGAACTGCAGCTGGCGCTGACGCTTGGGATTTACATCAACGCCGACAATTTGACGGAACTGGAGCGCATCGCCGGCCTGGCCGCCGCCACGGGCGTAACGCCCCGGGCCGGGTTGCGGGTCAATCCCCAGGCCGGGCTTGGACGCATCAAGGCCACGAGCGTGGCCGGGCGCTATTCGAAATTCGGCGTTCCCCTGGAAGAGCGGGCGGCCATTCTGGACGCCTTTGCCCGCTATCCCTGGCTTGAAGGGCTCCACGTCCATGTCGGCTCCCAGGGCTGTCCGCTTGACCTGCTGGTGGCCGGGGTGGGGGCTGTTTTTGATCTGGGCCGCGACATCGACCGGGCATTGGGGGCGGGACGGATCAAGACGTTTGACCTGGGCGGCGGGTTGCCGGCCGGGTATCGCGACAGCGACACGCCGCCGACTCCGGCCGCCTATGTTGCGGCCCTGGCTGAGCGGTGTCCGGGGCTTTTGTCCGGCGATCCGGCCCTGGTCACGGAGTTTGGCCGGATGCTGGCCGCGCCCTGTGCCGTGGCCGCCAGCCGGGTGGAATACGTCAAGCGCCAGAAAGGGCATCGCACGGCCGTGCTGCATCTCGGGGCGGACCTGTTTGTCCGGGAATGCTATAATCCCAAGTCCTGGCCTCACCGCACCGGGCTGCTTGATCCAACGGGACGCGAAAAGACCGGTCGCATTGGGGTCTGGCATCTGGCCGGGCCGCTGTGTTTTT
The DNA here is from genome assembly GCF_001936595.1 of Desulfovibrio sp. DV. Lineage (GTDB taxonomy): Bacteria > Desulfobacterota > Desulfovibrionia > Desulfovibrionales > Desulfovibrionaceae > Solidesulfovibrio. The sequence continues at coordinate 6,950 of NZ_MLBG01000016.1, read as the reverse complement.
CCGGAGATTTCCCGGTCTGGCAGGCCCGGTTGCCGGATATCGGTGCTGGTGACATCGTCCTCGTCCGGGACGTAGGGGCCTACACGCTCTCCATGTGGTCGCGCTACAACAGCCGACAGATGCCCCGGGTACTGGGCATTCGCCAGGGGCAGTTTTCCGTGCTTCGGGAGCGTGAAGAACCGCAGGATGTGGTGCGGTTCTGGCTTGGCCGGGAAAAGTCTGTTTAGGAGATCGGTCGAGGCGGCGGCAGCCGGTTGATGAACGGCCGACCGATGAGGAAATCGACTTCCTCGCGGGTCAGGATGGCCCGGCAGGGACTTGGTCTGGCTGCGGCGGTGGGGACGCGGCCCAGAAATTCGCGGGTTTTGGCCTGCAGCGCCTCCGGGGCCAGGGGAAGCAGGCACACGCCGTCAAGGCTGCCGCAGCTTGCCGCCCGGCCCACGGTGTCCGGACAGGGGGGGTGGACCAGGGCGTAGACGCGAGTGCCGCTGCCGCTTATGTCGCGGACCAGACGGATGGCGGATTCACAGTCCTGGTCAAGGGTCAGGTAGGCCAGCTGGCAGGGGCCGAAGCGTTTCACAAGGCGAGCGGCTTCGTCGGCGTCATGGGCGGCGAGCACCGAAAAATACCCTGACAAGGCCCCGGTCAGGAACGCCAGTTCCATGGAATCCGGGCAGACGATGAGTACGCTGGCAGGCAGAGCGACCCCCCTTGGCTCACACGACGCCACCGCCTGGAAAGAGGGAGGCGGCTGCAAGTCGCTGCCTATGGTCTTGCAAGAAACGATCCACTTCAATACTTTCAGGGTGACGCAGCAAGAATGGTCAGGTCGGAGGCAATTTCTGCCCTGTCAGCGGCAGTTGCCCTCGGCCTTGTAGCTTTTATAAAACTCGCAGTCACCCAGATCGCAGGCTTTCTTGTAGTCGGTGCAGGCCCGTTCCCGGTTTCCAAGACGCTCGTGCGCCAGTCCCCGGTTGGTGAAAAAGGCCGGGTCCGTGGTCTTGGCGGCAATGGCCCGGTCATAGTCGGCCAGGGCGTCCTTGGGCCGGCCCAGGTTGCTTATGACATTGCCCCGGTTGTTGCGCAAGTCAGGATCGTTGGGATCGGCGGCAATGGCCTCGTCGAGCATGGTCAACGCGGTCTGGTAGTCCCCGCCGGCCTGGGCCTTGGCCGCCATGGCCGCCAGGGAGGCTGCGGTTTTGGGATCATGCGGAGCGCCTGCGGCCGCCACGGCCGGTTGCTGCGCCCCCGACCTGACCGGCTGCGGAGCCACGGCTGCGGCCGCGGGTTGCGGCTGCGGCGCGGGCTGCATGACTGGCTGGGCCACCGGCGGCATCACGGGCTGCGGCGCAGGCTGCATGGCGGGTTGGGGGGCCGGCTGCGGCGTTGCGGGCTGCGACGCGGCCTGGGGAGCCTGGGTGGCCGCTGGTTTGCTTTTGGGATCAAATAGCCCGGCCTTGGGCTCCGGGTGGGGCTGGCGGATCGGATCGGGCATGACGATGGTCTCGGTGGACTGTTTGGACGCACCGCTGCCGACCCCGGCCGTGGCTTCCTGGATCTGCTCCTGGCGCTGCTGCTCCTCGCCGCGGATCTGGGAATCGACCTGCGTCATCTTTTCCAGACGCCGTTTGAGGATCTCCTCCTGGGTCAGCGCCAGGGCCGACGTTGCAGCCAGGAGCAGGGCAGATGCCGCCATCAGGAAGACGAACCGTCGCATGACGAATCCTTTCATGGGTGAAGAGCCGCGTCCTAGGGACGGGCCGGAATGTTGAGCACCTGGCCGTCACGCAGGGTGTCGGGGTGCATGTCGCCGTTGGCCCGGGTGATGTCTTCCACCGTGACCCCGAACTTGTGGGCGATACGCGACAGATTGTCGCCGCGAAGGACCGTGTAGGCCGTGGCTTCGGTCTTCTTGCCGGCCTCGGGCTTGGCCTTGGCCTCTTTTTGGTCCTTGTCTTTCTTGGCCTTTTCGGCCTTGGACTTGGCCACGGGTTCACTGGCCGGGGCCGGAATCTCGATGACTTCCTCGCCTTTAAACGGCACGGACAGCTGCTTGCCGTCGCCCGGGCGCACCGGGGGCTGGGAAGGCGTGGCCGGCGTCTTGGCGGCAGTCTTGGCATCGCCCTGCATGAAGGCTGCGTATTCGGCTTCGGACAGACCGCCGTCGGCGTCGGCATCCTGGCGGGCGAACAGGTCCGGGGTGGCGTCAGGAAAGACGAACAGGAATTCCTCGTAGGAAATCTGGCCGTTTTTGTCGTGATCAACGTTGCGGAAGGAATCCTTGTCGCCTCCGGAACAGCCGCTGAGGACGATGAGGCTTATGGCAAACCAGGCAATGAGTGACCGCATAGGCTCCTCGTTTGTGCGTTGGGGAAGGCGGCGCAAACGCCAGCATTCGAAGCAGGCGCTTACCATGGGGGCAATCGGCAAGTCACGTGAAAAAAAAGTTGGAATTCCGGTCGTAACACCTTTACGGCATTGGGGTCCGGGCTTGTCTCCGCCATCGCCCCGGCGTAGGACGGCCAGGAGCGGCCGGCGCTGGCCGGCTGTTCGTATTACCGATGCTTTACGGGAGGCTGTGATGGATCTTTCGACGCTTCGCAAGACGGCCAGGGAAGAACTGAAGGGATATTGCCGGGTCTGTCCGGTGTGCGACGGACGCGCCTGCGCCGGAGAAGCCCCGGGCATGGGCGGCATGGGGACCGGGTCGGCCTTCAAGGTCAATGTGGAGGCGCTGTCCCGGGTGCGTCTGGCCATGCGCACCCTGCATTCCGTCAAGGAGGCAGACACGAGCCTGACGCTTTTTGGCCGCGCGCTGTCCATGCCCATTCTGGCCGCCCCTCTGACCGGCGTGGTCTACAATATGGGCGGGCGGCTGACCGAGGCGGAATTCATTCGCCGCATGATTGATGGGGCGGCTGCGGCCGGCACCATAGGCTGCTGCGGCGACGGGGCCGATCCGGCCATGTTCGACAGCGGACTGGCCGCCATCAGCGCCCGCGACGGCCACGGCATTCCCTTTGTCAAACCACGTGGCCAGGCAGCCGTGCTGGCCTTGCTCGCCCGGGCCGCCGAGACCGGGGCGGCTGCCGTTGGCATGGATGTGGACGGGGCCGGACTGGCGGTCATGGCGCTTAAAGGCCAACCCGTGTCGCCGAAATCGCCTGAGGAACTCAAGGCCTGCAGCCAGGCCACGCCGCTGCCTTTCATCGTCAAGGGCATCATGACGCCGGATGAGGCGGAAATCGCCTTTGCCGCCGGTGCTGCGGCCATCGTGGTTTCCAACCACGGCGGCCGGGTGCTCGACCACACCCCGGGAGCGGCCGAGGTGTTGCCGGCCATTGCCCGGGCGGTCAAGGGCCGGGGGGTGATTCTGGTTGACGGCGGGGTGCGCTCCGGGGCCGATGTGCTCAAATACCTTGCCCTTGGGGCCGATGCCGTGCTGGTTGGTCGGCCGCTGGTGGTTGGGGCTTTTGGCGGCGGGGCCGAGGGCGTGGCCTTTTTGCTGGAGAAAATGCGGGCCGAACTCAAAGCGGCCATGTTGCTGACCGGCACGGCCTCGGTTGGCCGGGTGTCCCCCTCCATCCTGTCGTAGTCGCCCGATTTCGCGAGTCCCGCCTCTTTGGTCCGGGAAAAGCCCGGCCTCGAAATGTGCCTCGCCTGCCTGCGTTTTGTGCGCCGGTTGGCGAGGCCTTTGTTTGGATTGCCGCAGGTCGATGTGGTGTGCTAGGAAATGGGAATTCGTGCTGGTCAGACAGCCGGATTTGAGCACAGACACACGCTTCATTTTTGCAACAACGTTCTTCGCTGGTACTGCTATGGAGTCGGCATGGGTTTGCGCTACCAGACATTTCGCATCACCAGTTTGACGATAGCCCTGACTGTTGTCGGTCTCTATCTCGTTTCCAGATTTGTTTTTCTTTCCAATTTTGTCGATATGGAACGCAAACTGGTGGTCAATGACGTCAAACGCGCCCACAATGCCTTGACTGTCAGCGTCAACCGCATCGGGTTGCTGGTGTCCGACTGGGCCACCTGGGACGAGGCTTACCGATTCATGGCCGAGGGCGGGCAGGAGTTTTTGGATTCCAATCTGACCCGGGAAACCTTCGTCAAGCAGCGTCTGGCCGTTATCGGCCTGTTCGATCTGGCGGGGCGTCTGGTTGGCGGCCGGTATTATGATGCCGCAACCGACAGTTTGGTCGACGTACCCCGGGATGTCCTGTCCCTTCTGGCCCCGGATGGCGGACTGCTGGCCGAGGCTCAAAGCGACGAAGGCCGCCAGGGGGTGGTCATGATCGGGGGGCGGCCCATGCTCCTGGCCGCCTTGCCCGTGCTTCGCAGCGAACGACAAGGTCCGGCCCGGGGGACCCTGGTCATGGGCAGTTGGCTGGACGCAACCACGGTCAACGAACTGGCCGCGGCAACCGTTCTCGACGTGCGTGTGCTGGCGCTTGACGAGCCCGGACTGCCCGACCCGGCAACCGCAGCAGCAATCGAAATTCTCCCCGCGACTGAAGATGCTGCCGTCTGTGTCGGGCTCGGCCTGGTGCGCGATGTCTTCAACCAACCTGCCTTCTGGATGTCCGTGACTATCGGCCGGGATTTTTTCAACCAGGGACTGGGGCTCATTCATTCCAGCCTGGGGCTTTTTGCCTTGGTCGGCCTGATCCTGTTTCTGGTGCTGCTGCTGTTTTTGGAACACCGCATCCTGCGCCCTTTACAGCATATCAGCACCCTCTCCGGGCGCATCGCCAAGGGCGAATCGGCCTTGCGTCTCCATCTACCCGGCAATGACGAGCTTGCCGGGCTGGCCCTGGACTTGAATATCATGCTCGACCGGCTGGAAGGGGCCAAGCGGTCGCTCATCGCTTCGGAAAACCGCTATCGCAGCCTGTTTCTGGGAATCGGCGCGGCCACCGTCCTGGTCGGTCCGGATAATTGTATCGAATTGGCCAACCCGGCCTTTACCCGGCTGGCCGGGCTTTCGCGGGAGAAGCTTGAAGGCCTGCGCCAATGGACGGAATTTTGCCCGGACATGGCGGCGGCCCTTTCGGCCGGTCTGGCCGGACGAGGCCAAGGGGAATCCCCGGCCCTGCAGACCCGGTTCGTGCGCAACGACGGTGAACACCGCTTTGTCCTCCTGACCTTGACCAGTCTGGCCGGCGGCGAGGCCTCCATCATCTCCCTTGTGGACAATACCCCGGCCAAAAAGGCCGAACAGGCCCTGGCCGTTCTTACCCGGGACCTCGAAGCCCTGGTGGCCGAACGTACCGAGGAGGCCAGGTCCAAGGCCGTGGAACTGGAAGCTGCCAACCAGCGGCTCCTGGAGCTTGACCGGATCAAGTCCGCCATCCTGTCCTCGGTGTCCCACGAACTGCGGACCCCGCTGACCTCCATCCGAGGTTTTGCCAATCTTATCGAGCGGGATATTGACCGGCTGATCGAGACCTCCAGCGCCACCGGCCTGGGGACCCACCCGCGCATCCGGCGCATCCGCGACAACCTGCACATCATCAATGAAGAAAACCGGCGCCTGACCGAACTGATCAATGATTTCCTGGATTTGTCCAAGATAGAATCCGGAAAGATGGAATGGCGCGACAGCGCCGTGGACGCCCTGGAACTGGCCAGTCGAGCCGAGCGGGCCACGGCCTCGCTGTTTGAGGACGGCCCTGTCGCCCTTATCCTTGATATCGATCCGGCCACGCCCAGGCTGTTTGCCGATTTTGACCGTATGGTGCAGGTGTGCATCAATTTGCTGGCCAATGCCCGCAAGTTCACAGACCACGGACAGGTCCGGCTGCGCATCGCGCCGGATGCTGCCGGCGACTGGGTCATGCAGGTCGCCGACACAGGTCGGGGCATCGCATCCGCCGACCTGGAGCGAATTTTCGAGAATTTCATCCAGGCCGCGGCCAACGGCCAGGATGTAATCGGTGGCACCGGCCTTGGCCTGAGCATCTGCCGCACTATCGTCGCCCATTATGGCGGCCGCATCTGGGCGGAATCGACTCCGGGACAAGGCAGCGTCTTTACCGTGGCCATCCCGCGCAAACAGCTGTTTGCCGATCCACTGGTCCGGCCCGGCGCGGCAGGCTAGAAACGCAAAAGGCGCGCGGCCCAAAGGGGTGCCGCGCGCCTGACTGGCCTGCTGGCTTGCGGTTTAGCCGTCGAGGCTGGGCGCGTCGCCTTCTTTCCAGGCGATTTCAATGGAGAGCTTCTTCTTGCTTTTGCCGGATTTGGCTTTGTCCTTGAAGCTGATTTCCAGTTCGGCGACCAGCGGTAAATCAACGCACACCGGACCGTCTTCGCCCGTGGCGGCAAGCTTTCGCTGCTTGAGGCCCTCCACGAGTTTTTCCAGCACCACGGCGGCGTCGTAGGTCAACATCTTTTCATCACAGTGAAACAGCTTCGATTTTTCGCCCATGTCATGCTCCTTTGGCTTGGATGCGATCGCAGAGAATCACGCTCACCATAGCCGCTTCTCAGGCGATTGTCATGACGTCTGGACGAAAAACCGGTCTCAACCGGGCGTCACCGGGTTGCGGGGGACGGCTGTGGGCCGGTTCGTGCCGGGGGCAGGAAGCCGGGAGACGCGGCATGGCCTAAAGGCGCGGGTACACCGGTTGCGCCGGGCTCAGGCCGGCAGAAAAATCGTAGTGCCCCGGTCCCTGGACGAGGAGCAACCGGCAGGGGATGGTCCCGATATTGGCCACGCTGTGGACGCGTCCCGGGGCCACCACGGCCCGCTCGCCGGTGGTCAGCCGCACGCGCTCGTCCGGGTCAAGGAAATGTACCGCGGCCAGGCCGGCCAGACAGAAGGTGGTATCCGTCACCTGGCTGTGCCGGTGAGCCGGGATGCTCTGCCCGGGGGCCAGCGTCATGACCGTCACCCTGGCGTCGACCGTCAAAAGGATGCTCTCCTTGCCGGCAATGCTGTAGGCTGG
>NZ_MLBG01000015.1 GCF_001936595.1 Desulfovibrio sp. DV | reverse complement strand
CCCCCTGCCTGACCGCCGGGCAGGCCCGCACCCTGGCCGGCTGGGGACTGGCCCTGGAGCGCCATTTCGGCCGGCCCCAGGACATGGAGTGGGCCTTGGACGATGCGGGCGAATTGATCATTCTCCAGTCCCGGCCGCTGACCGCCCTGGCCGACGTGGCCCAGAATGCCGCCCCGCCCGTGCCCGGCTATGAGATCGTGGCCCAGGGCGGACAGGCTGCGGCCAGCGGCATGGCCTGCGGCCCGGTCTATCTGGCCCTGACCGAGGAGGCCCTGGACGGGTTTCCCGAGGGTGCGGTGCTGGTCGCCCCCCACAGCTCGCCCCAGTTCATGGTGGTCATGAAGCGGGCGGCGGCCATCGTCACCGACCATGGCAGCGTCACCGGGCATATGGCCTCGCTGTCGCGGGAGTTCGGCGTGCCGACCCTGCTTGGCCTGGAAGGGGCCACGCGGCTGTTACTGCCGGGCGAAGTCGTCACCGTGGACGTCGGGGCCGGGCGCGTCTACCGGGGCCGGGTGGAGAGCCTGCTGGCCGACGCGGCCGAGACCCCGGCGCTCATGGCCGGCACCCAGGTCCACGCCATCCTGGCCGAGGTGGCCCGGCGCATCGTGCCGCTGACCCTTTTAAATCCCAAGGCCCCGGAATTTCGCCCGGAAAACTGCACCAGCCTGCACGACGTGACGCGGCTTCTGCACGAATGGTCCTACGGCTGCATGTTTGCCGTCAGCGACCTCGTCTCTGGCCAGCACGGCGGGACCTTTGCCCTGGACGCCACCACCGGCCTTGACCTGCACATCATCGACCTCGGCGGCGGCATCAAGGAACAGGCCGCCGGCCGCCACCGGGTGCGCCCGGCCGACATCGCCTCGCGCCCCTTTGCCGCGCTTTTGACCGGGCTGGTCCTGTCCGAGGAGGCCAAGGCCCTGCGGCCGGTCAACCTCGGCGGCTTTCTTTCGGTCATGTCCGAACAGCTCGTTGCCCAGCCCCGGGCCGGGGCTGACCGCTTCGGCGAGAAATCCTACGCCATCATTTCCGACAAATACTTGAACTTCAGTTCGCGGGTGGGCTACCACTACGGCGTGCTCGACTGCTACTGCGGCCAGACCGTCAACAAGAACTACATCACCTTTTCCTTTTCCGGCGGCGCTGCCGACGACGTCAAACGCTCGCGCCGGGCCAGGGCCATCGGCCGCATCCTGGCCGAACTGGGCTTTACCGTTGAGGCCGTCTCGGACCGGGTGTCCGGCCGGTTCCAGAAGTTTTCACCCGAGATCATTGCCGAAAAGCTCGGCCATATGGGGCGGCTTTTGCAATTTACCCGGCAAACCGACATGCTCATGGTCAGCGAGGACAGTATCGAGACCATGGTGGCCTGCTTTCTGTCCGGCGCGCCCTGTTTCGACCCGGCCGCCGCGGCCAGGGCGCAAACCCCGGACGCCCATTCCGATAAATCCTGAGGGAGGTTTCATGCCACGGTTTGCTGCCAACCTGACCATGCTTTTTACCGAGCTCCCGTTTCCGGAGCGTTTTGCCGCAGCCCGGGCCGCCGGCTTCCGGTTCGTCGAATACCTGTTCCCCTACGCCTACCCGGCCGCGGAACTGCGCCGGCTTCTGGCCGAGAGCGGCCTGACCCAGGTGCTATTCAATCTGCCCTGCGGCGACTGGGCGGCCGGCGACCGGGGCATTGCCGCCGATCCCGCCCGGGTGGCCGAATTTCGGGACGGGGTGCCCCTGGCCGTGGAGTATGCCAAGGCCCTGGGGGTCACTCGGCTCAACTGTCTGGCCGGCAAGCTGGCCCCGGGGGTGACCGAAGCCCGGGCCCTGGACGTCCTGGCCGAAAACGTGGCCTACGCCGCCGACCTCCTGGCCGCCAAAGGCATCACCCTGGTCATCGAGGCCATAAACCGCTTCGACATCCCCGGTTTTGTCCTTTGCCGCACGAGCCAGGTCATGGCCCTTCTGGACGCGGTCGGCCGGCCCAACGCCGCCATGCAGTACGACGTCTACCACGCCCAGCGCCAGGAAGGGGAGCTGGCCGGGACGCTTGCCGCCAACCTGCCCCGCATCAGCCATATCCAGATCGCCGACAATCCCGGCCGCCATCAGCCCGGCACCGGCGAGATCAATTTTCCCTTTCTCTTTGCCGAACTCGACCGTCTGGGCTATGGCGGGTTTGTCGGCCTGGAATACGTGCCCACCCCGGACACCAGAGCCTCGCTTGGCTGGATGGCGGCCATGGCCTGCGGCGAGCAGTGGCAACGAACGGACAGGGGGATGCTTCCGGCCGAGGGAGTGCGAAAAGGAGAAGAGGGGGAATGCCTCCGGCGGCCGGGGGGATGATCCCCCCGGACCCCTGCAAAGGGAGAAGTGTATAAACGAGAGGTTTGCGTGCTCGTGCGATATGTTGCCAAGCCCTCTTTTTGAACGGATGAGGAAAAAGAATGAAAAAAATAGGCTTTATCGGCCTGGGCATCATGGGCAAGCCCATGTGCCGCAATCTGCTTGCGGCCGGCTACCAATTGACCGTCTTTAGCCGCACCAAGGCCAATGTCGAGGCCGTCACCAGCCATGGGGCCGCCTACGCCCCGTCGCCGGCCGCCGTGGCCGAGGCCAGCGATCTGGTCATCACCATGGTTCCGGATTCACCCCAGGTCCGCGAGGTCCTTCTGGGCGAGGCCGGCGTTGTCCACGGCGCGCGACCGGGCCTTTACGTCGTGGACATGAGTTCCATCGCCCCCCTGGCCAGCCGGGAGATAGCGGCGGCCCTGGCCGAAAAGGGCGTGCGGTTTCTCGACGCCCCGGTCAGCGGCGGCGAACCCAAGGCCATTGACGGCACGCTGACCGTCATGGTCGGCGGCGATGCGGCCGATTTCGAGGCGGTTTCCCCGGTGCTTTCGGCCATGTCCGCCGCCGTCACCCGGGTTGGCGAGGTCGGGGCCGGCAATGTGGCCAAGCTCGCCAACCAGATCGTGGTGGCCCTTAATATCGCAGCCATGTCCGAGGCCTTTGTCCTGGCCGCCAAGGCCGGGGTGGAGCCGGAGCTGGTCTATCAGGCCATCCGGGGGGGGCTGGCCGGCAGCACGGTGCTCGACGCCAAGGCTCCGCTGGTCATGGACCGCAAGTTCGATCCCGGCTTTCGCATCAAGCTCCACGCCAAGGATCTGGCCAACGTCATGCAGACGGCCCACGAGTTGCATGTGCCTCTGCCGTTTACCGCCTCGGTCATGGAAGTCATGCAGGCCATGCTGGCCGATGGCTGCGGCGAGGACGACCACGGCAGCATCATCCGGTATTTCGAGCAGTTGGCCAAGGTCACGGTGAAACGGTAATTCGGCGTTGTAACGATTATTCGGCACTATGCCGGCTCCGCCTGCCTGCGCCTGGGGAGGGGCCGGAAACCGGCGTCTTCGGACGCCGCCAAGGAGGCAGGCATGAGGAGTCGAAAACTGGTACTGGCCCTGGCCCTGGCTCTGTGCCTGGGCACGGCCTGGGCCATTGCCGCCAAGGTCATGAGCGTGTCGGTGCGCGACGGGCAGGTCCGCGAGACCCCGTCGTTTCTGGGCAAGATCGTGGCCAAGGCCGGCTACGGCCAGTCCGTGGACGTGTTGGAAGAGCAGGGTGACTGGTCCAAGGTGACGCTGCCCGGAGGCGTGGCCGGCTGGATGCACAAGACCGCGCTTTCCACGGACAAACTGGCCATGTCCGGCGGCTCGGCCGCACCCGGCAGCGTGTCGGGCAAGGAAATGGCCCTGGCCGGCAAGGGCTTTTCCGCTGAAGTCGAGGCCGATTACAAGCGCAGCCACGGCGGCAACTTCGCCGCTGTCGACGCCATGGAGCGGGTGCACTACGACGCTGCCGCCCTGATCGCCTTTTTGAACAAAGGCGACGTCAAACCGCAGGGAGGGGCGCGATGAAACCGCGTAGCCTGATTGCCTGCGCCGTCCTGGCCCTGGCTGTCCTGGCCCTGGCCGGCTGCCGCAACCCCGAGGCCCTTTCCCAGGCCCTTGGTTCCTTTGGCGGCAGCGTTGCCGGCGTGCCCGTCGGCGACTATGCCGCCTCGGCCGTCAAGGGGGCCTCGGCCGTGGCCCATGCCGCCGAAGACTTCAACCCGCAGCAGGAATACTACATCGGCCGGGCCGTCGGCGCGACGCTTCTGGCCAAATACCAGCCCTACAACAACGCCGCGGCCAACGCCTACGTCAACGAGGTGGGCCAGGCCCTGTCCATGTTCTCGGACATGCCCCAGACCTATGGCGGGTATCACTTCCTCATCCTCGATTCGGCCGAGATCAATGCCTTTGCCGCGCCCGGCGGGCTCATTTTCATCACCCGCGGCATGGTGCGCTGCTGCTCCGGCGAAAACGCCCTGGCCGCCGTCCTGGCCCACGAGATCGCCCACGTCCAGAACAAGGACGCGCTGCGGGCCATCAAACGCGCCCGCACCACCCAAGCCCTGGGCATCATCGGCGGCGAGGCGGTCAAGCACGCCGGCGGCGGGCAACTGTCCCAGCTGAGCAGCCTTTTCGCCGATTCCATCGGCGACATCATGACCACCATGGTCAACAACGGTTACTCCCGCACCCTGGAATACCAGGCCGACAAGGCCGCCGTGTCCATCCTGACCCGCACCGGCTACAACCCGTCCGGTCTGCCGGGCATGTTGGCCGAAATGCAAAAACGCCTGTCTCCGGGCGGGGCGGACTTTGCCAAGACCCATCCCGCTCCTGGCGACCGCATCAGCGAACTGGCCAACCTGGCCCGCGTGGCCGAGGTGAACGAACCGGCTGTCCGGGCCGCCCGCTTCAAGGCCGCCCTGGGCGATATCTAGCCGGCTGTTGCTCCCCTTCCCGTGCCGGGGGCCAAAGGGCCCCCGGCCACACCCCGCCGGATACGAGACCCCATGAGCCAGCCAACGCCCAAGGCCGCCCGGCCGCCAGCCGCCCCCGTCGCACCCCCGGCCGCCGGCCAGGAGGTGTTTGCCAAACGCATCCGCCACGGCCTCATTGCCGGACTGGTCGGGCTGGCCGCCGCCTGGGTGCTCTCGCTTTCCGGCCTCACCGACGCCCTCGAGGCCCGCAGCTTCGACTGGCGGGCCCGTCTGCTCGCCCCCAAAACGTCTGCCACGGACGCGGTGCGCCTCATTCTCCTGGATCAGGCCAGCCTGGACTGGGGAGCCAGGGAGAACGGCCTGTCCTGGCCCTGGCCCCGGGAAGTCTACGGCTTCATCCTGGATTTCTGCCGCCGGGGCGGGGCGGCCGCCGTGGCCTTTGACGTGCTCTACACCGAACCTTCGGCCTACGGCGTGGCTGACGACGCCGCCCTGGCCGAGGCCGGCAAGCGGCTGGACCGGCTGGCCATGGCCGTCTTTCTCGGCCGCGAAACCGGCCAGGATACGTCCTGGCCGGCAGCCATGCCGGCCGATCCCCTGGCCGTCGCCGGCCTTGACGCCTGGCTGGCCGGCCTGCCCCCGGAGGTGGCCCCGGTCTACCCCAGGGCCGCCTTTCCCGTGCCGGACGTGGCTGCCGGAGCGAAAATTCTCGGCAACGTCAGCCAGGAGCCCGATCCCGATGGCATTTACCGCCGGGTGTCGCTTTTCGGCGTCTTCGACGGCCGGCCGGTGCCGAGCCTGTCCCTGGCCGCCTTTGTGCTGCGCCATCCGGAGGTCTCCCTGGCCGTGTCCCCTGACGCCCTGCGTCTGGGCGGTTCCGTCATCCCGCTCGACCCCTGGGGCCGGGTCATCCCGCGCTGGCGCGCTTCCGAAGCCTTTCCGGCCGTGTCCGCCGCCGCCGTCATCCAAAGCGAACTGGCCCTGCGCGACGGCGGCACGCCGGCCCTTGATCCGGAAATGTTTCGCGACCGCTACGTCCTTTTCGGCTTTTCCGCTCCGGGCCTGCTCGATCTGCGCCCCTCCCCGGTGGCCGGCGTCACCTCGGGCGTGGAGATCCACGCCCAGACCCTGGAAAGCCTCCTTTCCGGGGATTTCCTGCGCGATGCCCCGCCCCTGGTCGACTGGCTCCTGACCGCCGCCCTGTCCCTCGTCTCCGGGCTGGCCGTGTCCCTGGCCACCGGGGCCGTGGCCGGTGCGGCCTGCGTCATCCTGCTCGTGCCGCTGCCGGGCCTGATCGCCCTGGCCGCCTATTCCCTGGGCTCGTGGCAGCCGCTGGCCCTGCCGGAATCCGCCGTGGCCGCCTCCCTGGCCACGGCCGTACTCATCGGCTACGCCACCGAGGGCCGCCAGAAACGCTTCATCAAATCCGCCTTCCGCCAATACCTGAGTCCGCACGTCATCGAACAGCTCATCGCTCACCCCGAGCGCATGAGCCTTGGCGGCGAATTGCGCGAGCTCACCATCTTTTTTTCCGATCTCCAGGGCTTTACCAGCATCTCCGAGGGCCTGGGGCCTCAGGAACTGACCGCCTTCCTCAACACCTACCTGACGGCCATGACCGACATCATCCTCGAAGAAGGCGGCACCGTGGACAAATACGAGGGCGACGCCATCATCGCCTTCTGGAACGCCCCCCTGGACCAGCCCGACCACGCCACCCGGGCCGTGCGCGCCGCCCTGCGCTGCCAGCGTCAACTGGCCCGGATGCACCCCGTCTTCGAACCCATCGTCCACCGCGACGTCATCATGCGCGTGGGGCTCAATACCGGCCCGGCCGTGGTCGGCAACATGGGGTCCAATTCCCGCTTTGACTACACCATGCTCGGCGACGCCGTGAATCTGGCCTCGCGCCTGGAAGGCATCAACAAACAGTTCGGCACCCGGACCATGATCTCCCAGGCCACCCGCGAGGCCATGGGCGAGACCATCGCCGCCCGCACCCTGGCCCGGGTCGCCGTGGTCGGCCGGGGCGAACCCGTGGTCGTTTCCGAACCAATGTGGCCTGAAGAAGCGGCCGAGCGCGCCGAGACCTTTGCCGTCTACGCCAAGGGGCTTGAGGCCTTCACCCGGGGCGAGTTCGCCAACGCCCTGGAACACTTCACCCACATCGCCGACAGTGACCCTGCCGCCGCCTCCTACGTCACCCGGTGCCGCGATTACCTGGCCGTGCCGCCGGAAAAGTGGACAGGCGTGTGCGTCATGACCTCGAAATAGTTTTTCCTTCTGTCCCCTTTCGGGCGCAAAAACGCCCTCCGGTTTCCCGGAGGGCGTAAACAGCGAAAGGATGTCCCGGGTTCAGCAATCGTCCGGGCGTCTGGGTTTGTCAGGCGGCGGCGTGGGCGCAGAGAGGGAGAGGGCGGCACGGATCAGGCCGGCGATCCAGATCACGGTATTGGCGCTCATTGCTCCATCCCCCTCGTCCGGTGCAGGCTCGTGGCAATTGCCACGGCGCTTTAAAGCATTGCCTCCCCCGTCGCGGGGGCCGGGGGATCATCCCCCCGGCAGGGCTCGGGGCAGCACCCCGATGCTGCCCTAAAACATATACCGCAGATAATAGCCGCAGGTCGGATAGGCCCAGATGGTTTCGCGAAGGGCCTTGGCCGGCAACCCCTGACGCATGGCCAGGGCCACGACGTTTATGAGTTCGTCGGCGGCGTGGCCGAGGATATGCGCCCCGAGGATGCGGTCGTCGTCGGGCGAGACCAGGGTTTTGGAATAACCGGGGTGTTCGCCCAGGCGTTGCCAGGGGAAGGCCTCGGCGAGGTCGTATTCCTTTTTGGTGTAGGGAATGTTCTGGGTCTGGCAGTCGGCCTCGGTCAGTCCGGCCATGGCCAGGGGCGGCTGGGTGAAAAGGACGCTTGGCGTGCCGGTGCGGTTGATGGGCGTGGTATTGCCGGCCAGCATGTTTTCGGCGGCGGTGCGGCTTTCCAGGTCGGCCGTGGGGGTCAGGGCATAGGGGGCGTCCAGGCAGTCCCCGGCGGCATAGACGTCGGGGTTGGTGGTGCTTTGCAGGAAGGCGTTGACGCGGATGCCGGCCGGGCCGGCGGCGACATTGGCCAGATCCAGGCCGAGTTTTTTGATCTGGGCTGGCCGGCCGGCGGCGTTGACGGCCATGTCGGCGGCGATATCCAGGCCCGGGGCGCTCAGGCACAGGCCATGGGGCTCCTTGTCGATGCGCCCCACCGGGGCGTTGACGTGGACGGCGATGCCCATGGCCCGGGTGGCCTCGATGAGGCGGGAGGCGGCGTCGCGATCAAACCGGCGAAGGGCGGTGTCGCCATGGGTTACGATGGTGGCGCGCGCGCCGCAGACGTGGGCCAGATGGGCCAGTTCGAAGGCCACAAAGCCGCCGCCGACAAAGACGATGCGGGCCGGAAGCGTCTCCAGGGCCAGGAAATCGTCGCTGGTTTGCAGATGTTCGGCTCCGGGGAAGTCGAAACGCTGGTGGGTGGCTCCGGTGGCGATGAGGATTTTTTTGGCCACGATGGTCGTGTCGCCGGCCGCCAGGGTGTTTGGGCCGGTGAAGGCGGCCCGGCCCTCGATCACGTCGATGCCGGCCTCGCGGTAGTGCCGGGCCAGCCAGGGGGCCACGGGTTCGGTGAAGGTCCGGGTGAAGGCGGCCATGGCCGGCCAGTCGGGCCGGGGTTCGCCGGAAAGGCCCTTGCCGGCCAGATGCCGGGCCATGGTCACGGCTTCGGCCGGCCCCATGAGCACTTTTTTGGGATTGCAGCCGGTGTGCGGGCACACGCCGCCAAGGAGGCCGGATTCGATGATGGCCACGGACCAGCCGGCCTCGCGGCAACGCCGGGCGGCCGGGCCGCAGGCCGGGCCAGCGCCGATGATGGCCAGATCGTAGGTGCGTTTTGTCATAATAAACCTCGGATGTCGGCCGGCAGCGTGCCGACGGTTTGGCTTTACGGTTTTTTCCGTTACCATGATTTTGCCGTCCGCCATAGGGGCGCGGCGGGTATTTGGGAAAAACGGAGGCAGGTATGGGGCATCTGGGCGAATATGATCTGCTGGTCATGGGCGGCGGCGCAGCCGGACTCACGGTTGTGGCCGGTGCGGCCCGGCTCGGGGTGCGGGTGCTCCTGGTCGAGAGCGAACGGGCTCTTGGCGGCGACTGCCTGCATTTTGGCTGCGTGCCGAGCAAGACGCTGATTGAAACGGCCCGGGTGCGCCATCTGGCCGGCCGGGCCGCCGAATACGGGTTGCCGGCCATCGAGCCCGGCCCGGTTGATTTCGCACTGGTGCGCCGGCGCATCCAAGGGGTCATTGCCGGCATCCAGGAACATGATTCGCCGGACCGCTTCCGCCGGCTTGGGGCCGAGGTCCATTTCGGCCAAGCCCGGTTTGTCGATGACCACACCCTGGAACTCGACGGACGGCGCATCACCGCCGACCGCATCGTCATCGCCACCGGCTCCCGGGCGGCCGTGCCGGACATCCCGGGACTGGCAAGCAGCGGCTATCTGACCAACCGGGAACTCTTTTCCCTGGAAAAACTGCCGGCCTCGCTGGTCATCCTCGGCGGCGGGGCCATTGCTGCGGAGATGGGGCAGGCCTTTGCCCGGCTGGGCAGCCGGGTGACGGTGGTGCAGCGAAGCGCCCAACTCCTGTCGCGCGAGGACGCCGATCTGGCCGCGGTCGTGGCCGCCGGCCTTGCGGCCGACGGCGTGGAGGTGTGCCTGGACTCGGTTGTGGAATCCGTGGCCGGGCCGGATGCAGCCGGGCTGCGCACGGTGACCGTCATCCACGGCGGCCAACGCCGGGGAATTGCGGCCGAGGCCATCCTCGTCGCCATGGGCCGCACCCCCAACCTCGACGCACTGGACCTTGACGCGGCCGGGATTGCCTATACAGAAAAGGGGCTTGTGCTCGATGACCGTCTGCGCACCTCCGTGCCCCACGTGTTCGGGGCCGGGGACGTGACAGGCGGCCACCAGTTCACCCACGCCGCCGGCTACGAGGGCGGGGTGGTGGTGGCCGGGGCGGTCTTCCGGCTGCCGCGCCGGGTTGATTATACGTTCATGCCGCGCTGCGCCTTTACCGATCCGGCCCTGGCCGCTGCCGGGCTGACCGAAAGCGGGGCCAGGGCGGCCGGCATCGCCCATACGGTCATTGCCGAGCCCTTTGCCGGCAACGACCGGGCCAGGGCGGCCGGCGAAACCGCCGGGCTGGTCAAGCTGGTTCTCGGCAAACGCGGCCGGCTCCTTGGCGTCGGCATCGTCGGGAGCGGGGCCGGGGAACTGCTGGCCCAGTGGCTGGCCGCCCGGGCCGGCAAGGTCGGCCTGTCCACCCTGGCCGGCACGGTGCTGCCCTATCCGACCCTGGGCGAAACCGGCAAACGGGCCGCCGGCCGGACGCTGGAAACGAAACTTTTTTCGCCTCTGGTGCGACGGGTATTGCGGCTGGTGTTCGGGTATCGCGGATAGAGGGAGAGAGTGGCGGGCAGGAGAGAAGAGAGAAGAGGGAAGAGGCCTCCGGCGGCCAAAGGGACTGAGTCCCTTTGGAATCCCCGCCTGGGGGATGGCTGATTGGACGGTGGGTGTTGCCTGACCGGTGCGTGGAAGTTGAGCATGGGAAGACGGGGACAGGCTCCTGCAACGGGGAACGATGTAACGAGGACGGATAGCGACTGATGGCGGGAAAAGGCAAGCCAGTGCTGGTCATGGTGCTCAAGGGGTATCCGAGGATCTCCGAGACGTTTATTTCCAACGAGATTTTACTGCTGGAGAGCCTTGGCTTCACGGTGCGCATCGTGTCCATGCGAAAGCCCCGGGAGGACTTTTCCCATGCCTCGGTCGGGCGCATCCGGGCCGAGGTGGTCTATCTGCCGGAATATATCCTGCCGGCCCTGCCCCGGCTCCTTGCCGCCAACGTCGGCACCGCCCTGGCCCGGCCCCGGGGCTGGCTGCGGGCGGCCGGGCTCATGCTGCGCCATTTCTTCCAATCGCCCAAATCGGCCACGGTCAAGCATCTGCTCCAGGCCGGGCTGTTGTGCCGGGAGGCCCTGCCCCCGGGCGAGTCGCCCCACCTGCACGCCCACTTCGCCCATTCGCCGACCTCAGTGGCCATGTACGCCGGGCTGATGTCCGGCGCGCCGGTCAGCTTCACCGGCCACGCCAAGGACGTCTGGACCCAGAATCCGGCCCGGCTGGCCGAAAAGATCGGCCGGGCCGCCTTTGTGGTCACCTGCACCATGGCCAACGTCGCCTATCTCAAAAAGCTTTCGCCCAATGGCACCCCGGTGTTTGGCGTCTACCACGGCATCGACCTGTCGCTCTTTGACGGCAACGGGACCCGGCCGGCCCAAGGCCCGCCCTACCGGCTGCTCACCGTGGCCCGGCTGACGGCCAAAAAGGGCCTGGATACCGTGCTCGACGCCCTGGCCGTGCTGGCCGGACAGGGTATTGATTTCACCTACGATCTGGTCGGCGCGGGCGAGGACCGGGATTTTCTGGCCCGACAGGCGGCCCGGCTGGGCCTGGCCGACCGGGTGCGCTTCCACGGCGCGCTGCCCCACGAGCAGGTGCTGGAGCTTTACCGGACCGCCCATGCCTTTGTCATCGGCTGCCGGGTGTTGCCAAACGGCGACCGCGACGGCGTGCCCAACGTGGTGGTGGAGGCCATGGCCATGGGCGTGCCGGTGGCGGCAACCGACGTCTCGGCCCTGCCGGAACTGGCCCGAGACGGGGAAACAGCCCTGACCTGTCCTCCGGGTGACGCCAAGGCCCTGGCCGCCAACCTCGTCCGGCTGCTCACCGACCCCGGCCTTCGCGACCGGCTGACCGGGGCGGCCCGGGCGGTGGTTGCCGCCGAGTTCGACAATGCGGCCAACACCCGTCGTCTGGCCGCCATCTTCGCCAAGCAGGCCGGCTCCCCGCCCGGCATCTTTGCCGCGGGACTGGCCTTGTGAACGTCGCCCTCTACGCGCCGTTTAAGCCGCTTGACCATCCCGATCCCTCCGGGGACCGGACCATCGGCCGGGAACTGGCCGCGGCCCTGGCCGGACAGGGGCTGGACCTGACGACGCCCAGCCGCTTCCGGTCGCGCTGGTTCTCAGCCCGTCCCAGGCTCTGGCTGGAGGCGCTGTCCGCCCGCCGCCAAGCCCTGGAAACGGCTTCCAAGGCCAGGGTGCAGGCCTTTGTCACCTACCACGCCTACTACAAATCCCCGGATGTCATCGGTCCCTATGTGGCCCGTGAACTCGCCATTCCCTACGTGGTCTTCCAGGGCGTCTATTCCACCAAACAGCGCCGCTGCCTGAAAACGCGCCTGGGCTACGAACTCAATCGCCGCTCGCTGGTGGCGGCGGATCTGGTTTTTTCCAACCGCCGCCTGGATGTGGACAACCTGCTGCGCCTGTTGCCGCCGGAGAAAATCGCCTACGTGCGCCCCGGCATCGATCCCGAGGCCTTTGCCTTTGACGGCGAGGCGCGGCGGGCCTGCCGCCGGGAGTGGGGCGTGTCGGGACGCCCGGTCATTGTCACGGCAGCCATGTTTCGAAACGACGTGAAGACCAGGAGCCTGACGTATCTTTTCACCCGGCTGGGTGAGCTGGCCCGGTCCGGGCTGGACTTTTTCCTGGTCATTGCCGGGGACGGCGAGATGCGCGACGCCCTTGTCGCCCTGGCCGGCCGGGAGTTGCCGGGACGGCACCTGTTTCTGGGCTGCGTTGCCCGCGAGCGGCTGGGGGCGGTGTTAAGCGCCGGGGACGTGTTCGCCTTTCCGGGCATCGGCGAGTCGCTCGGCATGGTCTATCTCGAAGCCCAGGCCGCCGGGCTGCCGGTGGTGGCCCTGGCCGAGGGCGGCGTGCCCGAGGTGGTGGCGGCCGGCCGCACCGGCCTGCTGACGCCTCCGGGCGACGACGCGGCCTATGGCCGGGCTTTGGCCGCATTGGTTGTGGACCGGGAGCGGCGTCTGGCCATGGGCGAGGCGGCCCGGGCCTATGTCCGTGACCGGCACGACCGCGACCGCAACTACGGGGCCGTGGCCGGGGCGCTGCGGCGGCTGGCCGGGAAGGGCTGAAAATGGCACTGGCTCAACCCGCCGGTCTCGTGGTAAAAAAGGGGGCTTGAGGCTTTTGCACGATGCAATTTTTTTGGAGACCAACCCTGGCCTGGATCCGCAACATTCCAAACGTATTGCGGGTGTCCAAAGGGCAGTGCCCTTTGGCCGCCGGAGGCATCTCCTTTGCCATTTTTTGCAGAACCTCGCTTTTTGTAACTCTCGGTAACCATGTAGAAAATCGAGGCATTTCTGACTCGCGGACGTGGCGGCGAGCCGGAAGGCGATGGAGCCGTCATGGCCAAGTTGCACGAAACGCCACTGCGTGACTTGCCCCCGGCGTCACCTCTGACGCTTGGACTGTGGACCACCGCCGCCCAGGCGGCCCGGACCCTGCTCGGGGCCGGGGTGGGCGAGGCCCTGGTCCTGGACGGGGGCCGTCCCCTTGGCGTGGTCACCACCCGCGGGCTGGCCCGGGTCTTGTGCCAGGATGCCGTCCAGGCGGCGCATCTGGCCGTGCGCGACGTCATGGACCCGGTGGCGGTCTCCCCGGAAAGCGACTTTCTGCCTGCTGCCTTGCGCCATCTGCTGGCTGCGCCGTCGCGGCGTCTGGCCGTGGTGGACGCCACCGGCCGGGCCCTTGGCATGCTGGCCCCGTTTCATGTGGCCCGGCTGTGCGGTTCCCTGGACGAACTGGCGGATCGCAGCGTGGCCAGCGCCATGGCCCGGGCCGTGGTCACCGGGGCTGTTGGCGAGAAGCTGTCCTGCGTCCTTGGCCGCATGGTGCGCATGGGCGTTGGCGGCGTGGTGGTCACCGAAGACGACAAGCCGCGCGGCATGTTCACGGCCCGCGACGCCGTGCGCTTGCTGGCCGGCGGCACGGATATCCGGGACGTGCCGGTGGACGCCGTCATGCGCGCCCCGGTGGCCGTCATTTCGCCCCAGCTGCCCCTGGCCCAGGGGCTGGCCGGCATGGACGGGGCCGGAGCCGGGCGGCTGGCCGTCACCGATCCGGCCGGCTTTCTGCTGGGCCTTCTCACCTGGACCGACGTGGCCGCTGCCCTGGCCCACATCCTGGCCGACGCCGAAGCCCTGCGCCTTCGCGAACAGGCCGATCGTTACCGCGACCTCTACGACAACGCCTCCCAGGGCCTTTTTCGTCTCGACGTCCATGGCCGGATGGTGGCGGCCAACAGTTCCCTGGCCCGGCTTTTCGGCTACCGCGACGTGGCCGACTGCCTGCGCCAGTCCCGGCAGGCCGCCCACCCGCTGCGCCTGGACGTGCCCGAGCGCCACAACCTGCTGGTGCGCGCCCTGTCGCAGCCCGAGCCCGTGGCCTTCGAGACCCGGACCGATGGCCGGGACGGTGGCTCCAGGCGCATCTACTGCGTCATGCGCACCGTGCGCGACAGCCTGGGCACGCCGCGATTGCTGGAAGGGGCCTGTGCCGATTTTCCCGTGGGCGTGCCCCCCCAGTCCGTGCTGGCCGCCGAGTCCGGCTACCGCTCCATCGTCGAACACCAGACCGAGCTGATCTGCCGTTTTGACCCGGCCTGCC
This sequence comes from Desulfovibrio sp. DV, assembly GCF_001936595.1. GTDB lineage: Bacteria > Desulfobacterota > Desulfovibrionia > Desulfovibrionales > Desulfovibrionaceae > Solidesulfovibrio. Next base: position 45,867 of record NZ_MLBG01000015.1, on the reverse strand, counting down.
GGCTGACCTTTGTCAATGCCGCCTTTGCCCGCTATTGGGGCAAGACGCCCGAGGCCTGCGTCGAGGAAAATTTCCAGCCGGACATCCATGACGACGAGGCGGCCATCGTGACCCGGCGCATTGCTTCCCTTTGCCCCCATCGTCCCACCACCGGTTTCGAATACCGGGTGCTGCGCCCCGACGGCCGGGTGCGCTGGCAACGCTGGACCCATCGGGCCATCTTTGACGCCGAGGGGGAGTTGGTCGAGTATCAGGCTGTCGGCCGGGACATCACCTCGCGCAAGCTGGCCCAGGCCCGTCTGCGCCAGCAGCACACGATTTCCCGGGCCATGCTCGAAGCCCTGCCGCTGCCGGTCTATTGCAAGGACACCTCCGGGCGCTATACCGGCTGCAACCGGGCCTTCGAGCAGCTTCTCGGCATTCCGCGCGGCCAGCTCCTCGGCGGTTCGCTTGACGGGCTGGTGCAGCAGTATGCCTTTGCCGCCGAGTGCGGGCAAAGTGATGCGGCCCTGCTGGCCATGGGGACCCCCCAGGTTATCGAAACCGCCCTGCCGGGATCGGCCGGCCGGCGGGAATTCGATATCCACAAGGCCCTCATCCGCGAACACGATGGCGGCGAATCGGTTGTCCGGGGCATTGTGGGCGTGGTTGTGGACGTCACGAAAAAGCGGCGCACCGAAACGGCCGCCAGGAAGATCGTCGGGGAACTGGAGGCCCTCATTGCCGCTCGGACTGCGGAAATCGAGGTCCTCGGCCGCCGGTTGGCTGCCCAGGCCACCGAGTCCGGGCAGCTGGCCGCCGCCCTGCGGGATCGGGACAACTTTCTAAACGCCGTGCTGGCCGGCATTCAGGACGGGGTGTGCGTGCTGTCCCCGGACATGGTGGTGCTTTCGGCCAACCGGGCTCTTCGCGGCATGTATCCGGGCCGGGGCGAGCTGGTGGGGCAACGCTGCCATGAGGTCTACCACGGCCTTTCCGCTCCGTGCCCGGATTGTCCGTCGCTGCGGGCCATGGCCACCCGCAAGCTGGCCATCAACGTGGTGCCCAAGGAAGATCCCACGGATTCCGCCGGCTGGGTGGAACTGTTCTGCTATCCGTTGCTCGACGCCTCCGGGGCCGTGACCGCCGTGGTCGAGATCGTGCGCGACGTCACGGCCGGAAAAAAACTCGAAGCCGAACTGGCCGCCGCCCTGGAGCGGGCCGAGGCAGCCAGCCAGGCCAAGGGCGCATTTTTGGCCAACATGAGCCACGAGATCAGAACGCCGCTCAATGCCGTGCTCGGCTATGTCCAGCTCATGCTGCGCGACCGCCTCGAACCCAGCCAGCGCCAGCGTCTGGCCGTGGTCGAGGAATCCGCGTCCACGCTGCTCTCGATTATAAACGACATCCTCGACTACTCGAAAATCGAGGCCGGACGCCTGGAGATCAAGGCCGAATCCTTTGATCTGCCGCGCTGCCTGGATGCGGTGATAAAGGAGCAGGAAGTGCTGGCCCGGGACAAGGGCCTGACCCTTGGCCTGGAGCTCGGCCCGGATTTGCCCGCCACCGTGCGCGGCGACGGGCTGCGCCTGCGCCAGATCCTGCGCAATCTGGTCAACAATGCCGTCAAATACACCGAGCAGGGCAGCGTGGTCCTTCGGGCCAGCGTCCTGGAGCGCAGTCCGGCGCCGGGCGGGTTCGAGCAGCGGGTGGGCCTGCGCTTTGCCGTGGTGGACACCGGTGTTGGCATCCCGGGCGACCAGCTGGCCAGTATTTTCGACAGCTTCACCCAGGTCGACGGCGGCCTGACCAAGCGCCAGGCCGGCACGGGCCTGGGGCTGGCCATCTGCCGCCGGTTGGCCGGGCTTCTCGGCGGCGGCGTGTTCGTGGACAGCGCCCTGGGCAAGGGCAGTGTTTTTTGGCTGGAATGTCCCTTTGAGGTGTTGCCGGCGGCGGGCGGCCGGGTTGGCTATGATCCGTTTGCCGCCATCCGGCGCGAGATGCCGCCGAGCCTGCGCATCCTTCTGGTCGAGGACAACCGGGTCAACCGCATTTTCGCCTCGGATCTGCTGGAAAGCCGGGGCCATGAAGTGGTCTTGGCGGAAAACGGCCGGGTGGCCCTGGATTATCTGGCCGCCCACGCCGTGGATGTGGTGCTCATGGACATCCAGATGCCGGTCATGGACGGGCTGGCCGCCACCCGGGCCATCCGGGCCGGCCACATGGACATTGACCCGGGCCTGCCGGTCGTGGGACTTTCGGCCTATGCCATGGATCAGGAGCGGGAGCGGTTCCTGGCAGCGGGTTTTGACGACTACATCATAAAGCCCATCGACGTGGAGATCTTTTTTGCGGTCGTGGCCAAGGTCCTGGCCCGGCGCGGCCGGGCCCCGGTCGGGGGCAATCCCTGCGATCTGGCCCGTCTGGGCGGGATCATCGACACCGATGCCCTGGCTGCCCAGTACCGGGGCAAGGCCGGACTCCTGTCACGGGTTGGCCGGGAGTTCGTTGCCTCGGTGCCGGAGCAACTCTCTGCCCTGGGCAGGGCCATGCAGGCGGGCGATCTGGTGGCCTGCGAGCGCGTGGCCCATACGCTCAAGGGCAATGCGGCCATGTTCGGGGCCGGAACCATGCGGGATCTGGCGGCCGAGGCCGAACAGGCCGCAGCCTCGGGCGATGTGGCCCGGGTCACGGCCCTGGCCCCGGCCCTGACCGACGCCTGCCAGGCCGTGGCCACGGGTATGGACGAATTTCTCTGCCGGCTGGACCCGGAAAACCGGGGCGTCCGACCGGACAAGTGACCCTGCTACAAGGATGACAGGCCATGTCGCGCTGTGTTTTTCATCTTATGCGCCACGCCCCGACGTTGTGGAACCTCGAAAAGCGCATCCAGGGGCAATGGGACAGCGAACTGGCCCCGGCCGGGATCGCAGCGTGCGAAGCCCTGGCTTCCCGGCTCGTTGGGCTGTCCCTGGCCCGCATCCTGGCCAGCGATCTGGGCCGGGCCAAGTCCACGGCCGGTATCCTAAACCGCGTCCTGCGTCTGCCCGTGACGCTTGATCGCCGGCTTCGCGAACAACACTACGGCGAGTGGACCGGCAAATACTGGCGCGACATCCCGCCGGCCGACATCGCCGAGGCCGAGGCCGCCGGCTGGCATTTCCAGCCTCCGGGCGGCGAATCCCGGGCCGATGTGCGGTCCCGGGCCGAACATGCGCTCCTTGACGCCGCCCGGGCCAATGGCGGCAAAAACGTGCTGGTCGTCACCCACCAGGGCGTCATCAAGGCCGTGCTCTACCATCTCCTTGGCCGGGCCTATATGCCGGACGAACCGCCGGCCTTTGACCTCGGGTGCATCCAGCAGGTGGTCTGCCAAGGCGGCGTGTTGTCCCTGGGCCTGCTCGACCTGGAACTGCCCGCGTCGTGAAGGTCGCCGTCTACTGCCAGCATGTGCTGGGCATGGGCCACCTGTTTCGCACCCTGGAAATCGTGGCTGCCCTGGCCGGCCACGAATGTCTGCTCATCCTTGGCGGTCCGGACACCCCGGCCGCCCTGCCGGACGGCGTCAGGCTCGTGCGCCTGCCCCCCCTGGCCATGGACGCCGATTTTCAGGCCCTGACCCTGGCCGGGCCGGCCCTTGAGGCGGCCAAGGCCGACCGCTGCACCCGGCTTTTGGCCGCCCTGGCCGCTTTTGCCCCGGACGTTTTTTTCGTCGAACTCTATCCCTTCGGCCGCAAGGCCTTCGAATTCGAGCTGTTGCCCGCCCTGGCCGCCGTCCGGGAGGGCCGGTTCGGGCGCTGCCGCTGTGTCTGCGGCGTGCGCGATATTCTGGTCGAAAAAAAGGACCAGCCGGCCTACGAGGCCCGGGTGCTCGACCGGCTGGGCCGGTTTTTCGATGCCGTGTGCGTCCATGCCGATCCCACACTCTTCCCGCTGTCCGCCACCTTTGCCCGGGCCGCCGAAATCCCGGTGCCCGTGGTCCACACCGGCTACGTCGCGCCGGCCCCGGCCGTTGTCCGGCCGCGGCCGGCGGTGCGACGGGAGCTTGGCGTGGCTGATGGAAAGACCCTGATTGTTGCTTCGGCCGGCGGCGGCAAGGTGGGGAGCCAGGTGTTGGCTGCGGTCCTGGCCGGCTGCCGGGAGGATGCCCGACTTTCCCGGGCGGCGCTTCGCGTATATTCCGGCCCCTTTTGCGACGAAGCAGCCTATGCGGCCCTGGTTGCTGCGGCCGGGCAACTCCCCGACGCCCGGGTGGCCCGGTTCACGGACGGGTTTGCCGATGTGCTGCGGGCGGCCGACCTGTCGGTCAGTCTGGCCGGCTACAACACGGTGATGGGGCTGCTTGCCGCCGGCTGCCGGGGGCTGGTGGCCCCGTTTGACCAGAACCGGGAACAGCGCCTTCGGGCCGAGCGCCTGGCCGGCCTGGGGCTTTTGGGCGTGCTCGATCCGGCCGATCTGGCCCCGCCGGTCCTGGCCGGGCGTATGGTCGCCGCCCTGGCCGGGCCGCCCCCGCCGCCAGGGGCCATCGACCTGGACGGCGCGCCGGCCACGGCGCGGTTTCTGGAGAGCCTTGCGGCCGAGGGAGTGAGAGAAGAGGGAAGAGAGCCTCCGGCGGCCAAAGGGCAGTGCCCTTTGGAAACCCGCCTGGGGTCAGTCTGATTTGACCGGATACACTGCCACGACGACGGGCGGAAGTTGGGGAAGGCAAGACGAGTAGGGGCCGTTTGGGCAGCCAGCGCCAAGACCCTTGAAAATTTTTCCCTTTGCAGGGGTCCGGGGGGATCATCCCCCGGCCGCCGGAGGCATTCCCCCTTCTTCTTTCCCTCTCCCCCCTCATCACTGCGGCGTATGCCGCACGAAAACGGCGTCACCTGAGGCGATGCGGCCGGAGGCGTCGCGGTAGAAATCGTACAACCCGTCAAGCGCCAGCCCGAATCCTTCCAGATAGGCCGCCAGCTCCGGCAAAAGCGCCTGCCCCTGGTAGAGCGGATAGAGCGCCGTCTCGGCCACCACCACCGATACCTCGGGCAAAAGCGCCGTGGCTCCGGAAAGGGCCGGCAGCTCGTAGCCCTGCAAATCCAGTTTGATGACGTCGGCCCGGCCAAGGACCGCGTCCAGGCGCACGACCGGCACGTCCACGATTGCGGTGACGCTCAGATCCTGGCCGGCGTACTTGTCCTGGATGCCGGTTGGTGCAAACAGTGAGGACAGGGTGGGCCGGGACAGGACGGTGAGCGGCAGGGTGGCCGGGGATGCGCCCAGGGCCACGGGGTGGACGGCCACCCTGGGATCGCCGGCAAAGCGCTTGGCGAGTTTTCGGGCCAGGCGCGGCTGGGGTTCAAAGGCGTGGAGCCGGGCGCGGGGCAGGGCGGCCAACAGCCGGGCGGCCACATGGCCCTTGTTGGCCCCGCCGTCGACGATGACGGGATCCGGCGGCAGGCGGCAGCCGAGCAGCCGGGGAAGCCAGGATTCACCGCTCATGTCCGGCCGTTCCCGGGACGCCAGACAGACTCGGCCGTGTCCTCGAGTTCGTCGTCGCTTCTGTCGTTGTCGTCCGGGGTGTCGGCCAGGGGGTCGATGGGCAGTTGCAGGGTGAAGGCGGCCTCGTTGCCGGGCTGGGAAAAGGTCAGGGAGCCGCCCATGTTCTTGACGATGCGGTAGGCCAGCGGCAGCCCCATGCGTTCGTCGCCTTCCTCGAAGGGCAAAAACAGCACCTCCGGGTCGATGATGTTGCGGCTTGGGTGAAAGGCCACATCGCAGTGGGCGTAGCGGGAATGGCGCGAGGTGGCCAGCCGGATCGTGCCGCCAAGGGTCATCCGGCTGGCGGCAAAGCGCACGAGGCTGGTCATCACCTGGGTGAGCAGATCGGGGTCCAGGCGCAGGTCCGGCAGGCCCGGGGACAGCTCGGTGTTGGCGGCAAGGCCCCGGGCGGAAAATTCCGGGGCCAGGAAATCCAGGGCCGCGGTCACGATGGCCCCCAGGGAGCACAGTCTGGGGCGCAGGTCCACCGGATGGAGATAATTGCTGATCTTGTCGAGAATGTCTTCCAGCCGCCGGGCTTCCGACAGGATGATGCCGGCCTCGCGGTTGTCCGGCATCCGGGCCTGCAGGCGGTGGGCGAACCCGGCGATGGAAAAGAGCGGATTTCGGATCTCGTGGGCCACTTCGGCTGATATGGCTCCGAGAGTCTTGAGCTTTTCTTCCTGGACCACGAAGCGTTCCAGCTCCACCCGGTCGGTGATGTCAACCACGATGCCTTCGATGGTGAGGTCGGATTCCGGGGTGCTGTCCCGGGAGGAGGGGATGGCCCGAAGCAGGATGTGGATGGTCGCGCCGTTTTTGTGCAGCAGGCGGCATTCCTCGGTCCGGGTGCGTTCCTGGGGAGAGAGGCTGCGCCGCAGGCAGGCTTCCACCCGGTCGCGGTCCTCGGGATGGACGCGGCCGATGAAGAAGCCGGGGGTGGCCAGGGCTTCGGCCCGGGTGAACCCGAGCAGCGGCCGGCAGAATTTGTTGACAAAGGCCAGTTCCAGTTGGCCGTCAAGGACAAAGACCAGAAGCGGCAGGTTCTGCACCAGATTGAAATAGCGGTTTTCGGCCTGGCGCACGGCCCGTGACAGTTTCTGGCGTTCCAGGACTGCGCCCAGGGCGTGGGCCAGCAGATCGAAACTGAGGATGGGTTTTTGCAGATAGTCGGCCGCGCCCAGGCGAAAGGCCCGGATGACGCCTTCGATGCCGTCCTGGCCGGAGATGACGATGACCGGCGGGGCATCGCTTATATGGGACAGGCTTTCCAGGACGCCAAAGCCGTCAAGGCCGGGCAGGCGCAGATCGAGCAGCACGGCGTCGGGGCGTTCGGCGGCGATGGCGGCCAGGGCGCGCAAACCATCGACCGCCTCGGTCACGGCATACCCGGAGAGGTCGAGCCAGGTGCACACCGGGTGGCGCACGTTTTCGTCATCCTCGACCACCAGGATTTTGGCGATTTTGTCGGACACAGCAGGCCTCCCGGGGTTGGTTGCGGTATCAAGGATAGTCGGTTTTCCGGGAATACGCCAGTCTGCGCGGGGTTTGCGGCCAATGGTGCCGGGGTGGTTTTTTAGTGTTGCAAAAATGTCAACCTTGGGCTAATCACGAAACTGTCACACCGACCGACCCCGGTCGCCGGGCCTTGGAGAGGGCTGCGGAGGCTTTTGGCGGGATGGGACGGATGTGGCGACGGCAGCGGCAAGTTCGACAAAAACGTCATCAGAGGGGGAAACCATGAACGCGGCAGATACCGCTTTCGTGCTCATTTCGGCGGCCCTGGTCATGCTTATGACCCCGGGTCTGGCTCTTTTTTACGGCGGCATGGTCCGGGGCAAGAACATCCTCGGCACGCTCATGCACTCCAACATCCTGCTTGGCTCCGTGTCCGTGCTGTGGGCCCTGGTCGGCTACAGCCTGGCCTTTGGCGGCGATGTCGGCGGCCTCATCGGCAATCTGGACTACATGTTCCTGAAAGGTGTTGGCTCGGCCGCCAAGGAAGGGATCGACAACATCCCGCACTCGGCCTTCATGATCTTTCAGTGCATGTTCGCCGTCATCACCCCGGCGCTCATCACCGGCGCCTTTGCCGAGCGCATCAAATTCTCCGGCTTCCTGCTCTTTACCGCCCTGTGGCTGCTCGTGGTCTACTGTCCCATGGCCCACTGGGTCTGGGGCGGCGGCTGGATGGCCAAGATGGGCGCTCTCGACTTTGCCGGCGGTGCCGTCGTCCACATGAGCTCCGGCGCGTCCGCCCTGGCCGCCGTCCTCTACCTGGGCCGCCGCCACGGCTACGGCAAGCAGTCCTTCATTCCGCATAACCTGCCGCTGACCATCCTGGGCGCGGGCATCCTTTGGTTCGGCTGGTTCGGCTTCAACGCCGGCAGCGCCCTGGCTGCCAACGGCCTGGCCGCCTCGGCCTTCGTCACCACCCACCTGGCTGCCGCCGCTGCGGCGCTCAGCTGGATCATCGTGGAGTGGTTCCACCGCGGCAAGCCCACCACGCTGGGCATGGCTTCCGGCGCCGTGGCCGGTCTGGTGGCCATCACCCCGGCCGCCGGTTTCGTCGAGCCCATGCCGGCCATCCTCATCGGCCTTGTCGCCGGCGGGTTGTGCTACGGCGGCGTGCTGGCCAAGAGCCTTTTCAAGTACGACGACGCCCTTGACGTGGTCGGCATCCACGGCCTTGGCGGCACGTTTGGCGCCCTGGCCACCGGCCTGTTCGCCACCAAGGCCGTCAACGAGCTTGGCAACGACGGCCTGTTCTACGGCAACCCCGAGCAGCTGTGGATCCAGTTCGTCTCCGTGGTCGCCACCTGGGTGTTCTGCTTTGTCATGACGCTGATCCTTTTCAAAGTCGTGGACGTGCTGGTCGGTATTCGGGTAAGCCAGGACGACGAAATCAAGGGCCTCGACGTCAGCCAGCACAGCGAAGTCGGCTACCAGCTCTAGTCAAGAAAAGGAGCGCGCCATCATGAAAAAGATTGAAGTCATCACCCGTCCCTATAAGCTCGACGAGATCAAGGAAAAGCTGACCACCATCGGCATCAAGGGCATGACCGTCTCCGAGGTCAAAGGCTTCGGACGCCAGCGCGGCCACACCGAAGTGTACCGCGGAGCCGAATACCAGGTGGACTTTGTGCCCAAGGTCAAAATGGAACTGGTGGTCGAGGACGCCGTGGCCGGCGAGGTCATCAAAGCCATCCAGGCCGCTGCCCAGACCGGCGAAGTCGGCGACGGCAAGATCTTTGTCTCCACCATTGACGAGGTCATCCGTATCCGTACCGGCGAGACCGGCAACGCCGCCATCTAAGCGCCCGGCGCGGTACCCCCGCGCGGACCCATAGCCAACCACGACCGGGAAGGGGAAAACCTCCTTCCCGGTCGTTTCATTACGCGGGAGAGCCCATGCCGTCTGCTGCCGACAGGCCGCCCAGTGCGGCCATGCTCGTCGAGGGCAAAAGCCTTTGCGACGACGCCCTGGCCGCCGGTCAGGTGGATGTGGCCTATGTGGCCGCCCTGGCCGATGTCTATGACCGCTATTTCCGGGAACGCCTGGCCGAATACCAGGTCGGCCGGGACGGGCCGGCCGCCTTTGCCCTGGCCGCTGTCGGCGGCTACGGCCGGCGGGAATTGTGTCCGGCCTCGGATATCGACGTCCTGGTCCTTTTTGACGGCGACACCCCGGAAAGCGCGGCCGAGTTGGCCCGATTTCTCTTTTTCCCGCTCTGGGACCTCGGCGTGGAGCTTGGCCACGGCGTGCGCACCGTCGAGGCTTGCTGCGAACTGGCGGCCTGCGATCCCAAAGTCCTGGCTTCGCTCATTGATCTGCGCTTTCTGGCCGGCGAGGCCGGCGTGGTCGCGCGTCTGGAAGCCCGTCTTCAGGCCGAGGTCTACCCGGCCCACGCCGCCGCCTTTGCCAACTGGCTGGCCCGGGGCAACGAGGAGCGCGGCCGCAGCTACGGCGATGCCGGCGGGATGCTCGAACCCAATCTCAAAAACGGCCTGGGCGGGCTTCGCGACTGGCATCAGGTCCGCTGGCTCACCCGGCTCGATCCCCGGAGCGAGGCCGATGCCCGGCTGGTGGCCGAGGATCTGGCGGCCCTGGAAGAGGACGTCCGGTTCGTGCTGACCGCCCGGATGCATCTGCACCGGTTTTGCGCCCGCAAAAACGACAAGCTCTATTTTGAATTTCAGGAACGGGTGGCCGAGGCCATGGGCTTTGGCCCCCGGGGCGACCGCAAGGCCGTGGAGCGCTTCCTGTCCCGACTGCTGCGCCGCATGGCCGACATCAAGGCCCTTCGCCTGTCGGTGTGGCCGCTTCTGGCCGGTGGGGTGGGGGCCGTTGATCTGGCTGCCCCGGCCACCACCGTCTCGGCCGGCATCGAGGACGGGCCCGAAGGCCTGCGCTTTGCCCGGCAGGTGACGGACACGGCGGCCATGGAGCTGGTCTTTGACCTCTTTGCCGCCTGCGCCCAAACAAATCGCGCCCCCTCCCACGCCACCCTTCGCCGCCTGCGGGCCATGGCCCCGGAACTGGGCCGGCTGGCCGGGGTGTCGCCGCGCACCGGGCGCATGATCTACGACCGTCTGGGCGAGATCATGGCTGTTGATGTGGCCGGGGTGGCCATGGACGCCATGCTGGCCTCGGGCATGTTGGCGGCGGTCCTGCCGGAATTTGCCCGGGTTTCGGACATCGTGGCCTACGACGTCTACCACGTCCATCCGGTCGGCCGGCACAGCCTGGAGGCCGTGCGCCTCTTGGCCGAGATCCGGGCCGGCGGCCCGTCCCGGGCCAAGGACATGCTGGCCGGGTTGCCGCGTCCGGAGCTGGCCTTCTGGGGGCTTCTTCTGCACGACGTGGGCAAGGGCCTGGGCGGGGGCCATGCCGAGAAGGGGGCGCAATTGGCCGAGGACATGCTGACCCGGCTCTCGGCCCCGCCCGAGGCCCGCCACGTCATCGCCGCCCTGGTGCGCGAACACCTCATCCTGCCCGAGACCGCAACCGGCCGGGATCTGGCCGACCGCGACATCCTGGCCCGGGTGGCCGGCCGGGTGGCCACGGTCGAGATGCTCGACCTGCTCGTGCTCATTGCCCGCTGCGACGGGCTGGCCACCGGTCCGCAAGCCTGGACGGGCTGGAAGGAATCGCTGGTCTACGACCTCTACGCCAAGGTGCGCGCCGCCATCGAACAGGGGCGGTTGTTTGACGCCGGCGATGCCCGGATCATGCTGGCCACCCGCGACCGGCTGCGCGAAGTGGCCCGGGACCGTTTTACGGCCGAGGCCCTGGAGGAAATGCTCCTGGCCATGCCGCCGCGCTATCTGGTCAGCCAGTCCGTGGAGTCGATCCTCGGGCACCTGGACCTTCTGGCCGAACTGGAGGCTGCCGAGGCCGAGGACCGGCGCATGAAACCCGGCGACCGGGGCGGCCGCGACGTGGCCGCCCTGACCCAGACGGCCCTGCCCGGCGGCGACGGCTTTGCCGTGACCGTTGCGGCCCGGCGGGTGCGGGCGCTTTTCCCCACCGTCACCGGCGTGTTGGCCCTGCACGACCTGTCCATCCACGAAGCCGACGTCTTTGTCTGGGAAGACGGCGTGACCATCCTGTCGCTTCGCACCGGCAACCCCCCGGACGTCATCTACAGCGACGAGGTCTTTGCCCGGGTGGCCCGGGCCGTGCGCTACGCCCTGTCGGGCAAGCTCTTTTTAGCCTACCGGCTGGCCCGCAAACGCTCCTCCTTTGCCGCGGCCAGGACCCCGGCCGGGCCGAAATCGCCGCCCACGGTCAGGCTCGACAACAAGGCGTCAGATCTGTTTACCGTCATTGACGTATCCTGCGACGACCGGGTGGGCCTTTTGTACGACATCGCCCGGACGCTTACGGAACTGCATCTGGAGACGCATCTGGCCAAGGTCATGACCCCGGCCGGACGGGTGCGCGACGTATTTTACGTGCGCGGCCTGGACGGGCGGCGCATCGAGGACCCGGAACAGGCCGATGAGATCAAGGCCGCCCTCATGCACCGGCTGGCCGAGGACCTGTGTTCCCTCTCCTGACCGCTTTGGGACTGGTTTATGGGGGTTACGCGGCTGTTTGTCCGGGGCGGCGCGCTTGACGCGCCGCGGCGAAGCGTTAATAAAAGGGTTGTGAGAGCCGGGCCATGGCAGTGTGCCATGGCCGACAAGGAGCCTGCATGACCGAACACGCTTCCGTTTGCGTCCCGCGCATCGGCGACCCGGCCCCGGATTTCGAGGCCGAAACAACCCACGGCATCCTGCGTCTGGAAGACTTTCGGGGAAGCTGGCTGGTGCTGTTCTCCCATCCGGCGGATTTCACGCCGGTATGCGCCTCGGAACTGATTGCCTTTGCCGGCGTGCGCCAGGCTTTGCGCGCCACCGGCTGCGAGTTGCTCGGCCTTTCGGTCGATTCCATCTTCTCGCATATCGCCTGGGTGCGGTCCCTTGAGGAGAAATTCGGCGTTTCCATCGATTTTCCCCTCATTGCCGACACCACCGGCGAGATGGCCCGGCGCTACGGCATGACCATGCCGGCCGAGTCGCCAACCGAACCGGCCCGCGTGGTCTATGTCATCGACGACCGTCAGTTTATCCGGGCGTTTATGGCCTATCCCATGACCACGGGACGCAACGTCGAAGAAATCATGCGCCTTGTCGCGGCGCTTCAGGCTACAGACGCCCATGGCGTGGCCACGCCTGCCGGTTGGAAACCCGGCGAGGGCGTCCTGGCCCCGCCGCCGCGAACCCAGGCCATGGCCGAAGAACGGGCCAAGGCCGCCGGTCCGAGCTGCCCGGATTGGTATTTTTGCAAAAGAGAGTTGTCATGACTTCCGACATGTACGATGCCGCCGAAGCCACCCCCCAGGTCAAGCCCGACGGATCGCTCACCCAGGCCGCCAAGGACATCCTGCGGGTCTGTGAACCCCCAGCCACCGAGGAGGACATCAGCCGGGCCCTGGTGCGGCATTTCTCCCAGGTGCAGCCCATGGTGCGCGATCTTGTCAATCTCGGGCTGCTCGAAGACAACAACGGCCGCCTGGCCGTGACTGCCTACGGCCGGGAAAAACTCGGCCGCTAGCCGCCTGGCCGGCCGTTGCGCCGCCGCCGGTCTCCGGACTGGCGGCGGCGCAGCCGGGCATTGCCGGGCGGGCCTGCCTGGCGCGGGCCTTTACGGCTGCCGTTGCCGGGATTATGGTGCCCCGGGATGCCGGATGCGGCCGGGGTATGTGCCCCGGGCCGTGCGGCGGCCCGGGAGGTCGCCGTGAATGTTGATCGGATGCTGTTGCCGGAGGCGCCGCCGCCCGGAGAGGACGTGTGTGGCCGTTGCGCCGCCGCCGGTCCCACCTGCTGCACGCTCTCGCCGGGCCAGGAAGAGCTGTGCTTTCCCGTCTCGGAGATGGAGCGCACCCGCATTGTCGAACAGGTGGGCCTCACCCTTGGGGCCTTTGTCCCGGAGGGCAATTCCGGGGCCTTTGTGGCCAATCTGGTCCGGCTGTTCCCGAGTGACCGGGACCGTCTGATCCGGCTTTTCCCCGAGACCGGACAGCATCTGCGCCTGGCTGTGGACGGGTCCGGCAACTGTGTGTTTTTGCGCGCCGGCGGATGCAGCTTGCCAAGGCCGGTGCGTCCGTATTATTGCCGGCTCTTTCCGTTCTGGCTGACCGGCAAGGCTCTTTCGGCCTTTGCCGCCCCGGGTTGCCTGGTCCACCGCCAGGGACGGACCGTGGTCCGGATGCTGGCCCTGCTTGGCTGCACCGAGGCCGACGTCCGCGACCTGCATGGCCGGTTGCGTCTGGCCTGGGGGCTTCCCCCCAAGGAAGGCATGCCCTTCGTCACTCCCTCTCCTGCGAGATTCCGCCCGTGAAAAAGCTTCTCATTCTTCTGGCGATCCTGGTTTTTGTCGGCCTCGTTTCCGGTCTGGCCGGCGGCATCGGCCTTTATTACTGGGCCTCAAGCGATCTGCCGAGCTTTCGCAAGATCACCGACTACCGCCCGCCCCTGGTCACCACCATCTACACCCGGGGCAACAAGGTGCTCGGCTACCTCTATTCCGAAAAGCGTTTCCTGGTGACGCTCTCGGAAATGCCCGATTTTCTGCCCAAGGCCTTTCTGGCCGCCGAGGACTCCACCTTCTACCAGCACGAAGGCGTGGATTTCTCGGCCATTGTCCGGGCCATGATCAAAAACCTCCAGCAGGGCAGCCGCAAGCAGGGCGGTTCCACCATCACCCAGCAGATCATCAAGCGCCTGCTGCTGTCTTCGGAAAAGAGCTACACCCGGAAAATCAAGGAAGCCATTTTAGCCTACCGCCTGGAAAAGTATCTGACCAAGGACGAGATCCTCACCATCTATTTGAACCAGATCTACCTCGGTTCCCGGGCCTATGGCGTGGAAGCGGCGGCCCGGACCTATTTTGGCGTCCACGTGGGCGACCTGACCATTGCCCAGGCCGCTCTGCTGGCCGGCCTGCCCCAGGCCCCCAGCCGCTACAGCCCGTTTCGCGATTTCGAGTCGGCCAAGAGCCGCCAGAAATACGTCCTTGGCCGCATGTTGGCCCAGAACTGGATCACCCAGGCCCAGCACGACGCGGCCGTGGCCGAACCGCTGGTCTTTAAGAGCATGCCGGATCCGTCCTGGGAAGTGGCCCCGTTTTATTTGGAAGAGGTGCGCCGGGAACTGATCGACCGCTTTGGCGAGGATCAGGTCTATAACGGCGGCCTGCATGTCCATACCGCCGTCGACCTCAAACACCAGGAAGCGGCCGAGCGGGCCCTTCGCGAGGGGCTGGTCGCTTCGGAGAAGCGGCGCGGCTTCAAGCCAACCCTGGAGAAACTGGAAAAGGACAAGTACGAGGACTTTTACGAGCGCTCCAACGTGCCGGAATCGCTTCTGACTCCCGGACGCTGGGTCAAGGCCCTGGTCCAGGAAGTGGGGCCGTCGGGTGCGGTGATCCGTTTTGGCGACAAGTACGGCCTGATCCCGGCCGAAGACATGAGCTGGGCCAAGGGCAAGGTGGAAGTGGGCGATCTGGTCTGGGCCTCGGTGACCGCCGTGCCGGACAAGCCCGGCGCGGAAAAGCCGGTTGCCGCCCCGGCCGCGGCCCCGGCCGCCAAAAAAGGCAAACCGGCCGAGACGCCTGCCCCGGCCGTGCCGGCCAAGCCCGGACGGCCCATGTGGCGGCTGGCCATGCAGCTTGAACCGCGCATCGAAGGGGCCATCGTGTCCATGGACCCGCGCACCGGCGAGGTGCTGGCCTGCGTCGGCGGCTTCTCCTTCGAGAAAAGCCAGTTCAACCGGGCCACCCAGTCCTTTCGCCAGCCCGGATCGTCGTTTAAGCCCATCGTCTATTCCGTGGCCATGGACAACGGCATGACCCCGGCCACGGTGGTCATGGACGGTCCTTTCACCTACGTCGATCCCTGGTCCCACGTGGCCTGGACCCCGGGCAACTACGAGGGCGACTACGGCGGGCCCATGACCATCCGTTCCGCCCTGGCCAAGTCCAAAAACCTCGTCACCGTGCGCGTGGCCCAGCAGGTGGGCATGAAAAAGATCGTGGACCGGGCCCACGAACTGGGCCTTCGCGGTGATTTCGGGCCGTTTTTGCCGGTCAGCCTCGGGGCGGTGGCGGTCAATCTGCTGGACATGGTCCGGGCCTACTCGGCCTTTGCCCGCGACGGCTCCACCATAAACCCCCGGTTCGTGCTCGACGTCAAAAGCCCCTGGGGCGAGGAAGTCTGGTCCAACAAGCCCGAGGTCAAGCAGGTTTTGACGCCCCAGACCGCCTACGTCATGGATTGCCTGCTCAAGGAAGTGGTGCGGGCCGGCACGGCTACCGCCGTCAAGGTCCTTGGCCGGCCCATTGCCGGCAAGACCGGCACCACCAACGATTTCCAGGATGCCTGGTTCATGGGCTTCACGCCCTATCTGCTCACCGGCTGCTACATCGGCTTTGACCAGCCCAAGTCCATGGGCAAGGGCGAAACCGGCGGCCGGGCCACCCTGCCCATCTGGCTGTCCTACCGCAAGGCGGTCGAGGAAGATTATCCGGTGGAGGATTTCTCGCGGCCGCCCGGCATCTTCATGGGCACAGTGGACGGCGTGCCCATGGCCTTTAAGGAAGGCACGGAGAAGGGCTCCATGGCCATCATGGACGAGGAGCAGGAGAAGGCGTTTTTAAACGATCCCAATGCGCCGCTCGGCAAGGGCGAGGATCTGCTCAAGCAGATGTTCTAGGTGCGTTGTCGGGAGTGTGCCGCGGCCGTCAACGACGCCGCCGGCCCGGGGTGCGCCAGCCCGGGCCGGCGGCGTTTTTGTTGCGAGTGTTGCAGGCGGGCTGGGTGCGGGAGAAGTCTGAAAAATTTCCAATTTTTTCTGGCATGGCGAAGGCTGGCAGGGGTATTGGCATGCAGAGCTGAAGGTGTTCGTCGTTTTAAGACTCTTGAGTGGAAAAAATGATTTTTTAGTGCGGTGATTCCATGGCCTCTTTTTGATGCAATGAAGCGATTGTAGCTTCAAACCTGGGCGTATCTTTGGTGTAAGAGGCGTTTTCTTGTGATGACGTGATATTGATGAAAAGGTTACAGTCGAATAATATTTATTTCTATGTAAACTTCTTTTCGAGGCGGCCGATAAGCTGGCAGACGGCAACCACGAATAAGGAGTGCAGCCATGTCATCGGATCTTATCAGCCTGTCCTACGGCACGAATGCATCGACGCTTTCCAGCCTGACCTCGACCACCAGCTCCACGGCCACGGCCGCAACCGGCTCTCTGGCCGTTTCGACCAGCCAGAGCGCCGACGCCACCGATCTGTCCAAGGGTGGGCAGTCCATGCAGGAACTCAAGGAATTGGCCACGTCGGACCCTGAGAAGTTCAAGCAGGTGGCCCAGCAGATTTCCGACAAACTGACCGAAGCAGCCGGCAACAGCACCGATTCCAAATCGGCCAAGATGCTGTCGGAAATGGCCTCGAAGTTCTCTTCCGCAGCCTCTTCCGGCTCCATGGATTCCCTGACCCCGCCCGAACCGCCGACCGGCGCTGCCGGTGCCCAGGGACAGGCGGCGGCGCAGTATTTCAAGCAAAGCGGCACCAACCCCATGGAGCAGGTGGACAGCGTTATTTCCGATGCCCTTTCCGGCGTCGGTTCAACTTCGGCCTAGGTTGTAAGGAATGATGTGCCGGGCCGGCACGCAGGACTCCCCGTCGCCGGGCCTCGCCGGGCGACCGGCGGCGGGGCGGGCGTGAGGCCACCAGCCTCTTCCCGTCATTTTTCGCGCCTCGCCCCGGCACCGCGCCCGGTCCGAGCAAACGCCCCCGGGTGGGATTCCAAAGGGCACTGCCCTTTGGCCGCCGGAGGCCTCTTCTCCCCTGCCTTTCTCTTTTCCCCTGCCGCCCTACACCCGCTCGTTCTGTCTGACCTCGGTGACGCAGTAGATGCCTTGGCCGGCCCGGGCCGGGCCAAAGCACAGATTGTCGTTGATGCAGGCAGCCGGGGCCGTGTCGCCGGCCAGCCAGCGGGCGACGAGGCCGGGTTCGCGGATGAGGGGCCGGGACAGGGCCACCAGGTCGGCGTCGCCTGACGCGATCAGGTCTTCGGCCGTGCCCAGGCTGCGGATGCCGCCAACCAAAATGACGGGCATGGCCACCCCGGCCGCCTTGACGGCCCGGGCGGTGTCCCGGTACCAGGCCTCGCCTTCGGGGATGGCAATGCGTCCGGGGCGGGAAAACGTGCGCTTGCCCGACTCGAACACCCCGCCGGAGAGCTCCACCCCGTCCAGGCCGGCCGTTTCCAGCCAGGATACGACCTGCACGCATTCCGCGGCAGTGAAGCCGCCTTCGAGGAAGTCGTCGCTGTTGATCTTGGCCAGCACCGGGAAATCCCGGCCGATACGGCCGCGAATGGCTCCCAGGACTTCGAGCAGCAGCCGCGCCCGGTTGGGCAGGGAACCGCCGTACGCTCCGGTGCGGCTATTGGTGCGGGGGGAAAGAAACTGGCTGAGGCCATAGCCGTGGGCGGCGTGGATCTGGACGCCGTCAGCCCCGGCGTCACGGCAAAGGGCTGCGGCCGCGCCGAAGGCTGCCTCGACCCGGGCCAGATCGTCAGCCACCATGGCCCGGCACCGGGGGCCATCGGACGTCCCGGGGGCCGAGGGGCAAAGCGCCGGCTCGCCGGTCACGGTCGAATCGGCCCGGCTCCCGGCATGGGCCAGCTGGACCACGAACCGGCCGCCGTAGGCATGGACTGCCCGGGCCAGCCGGGCGATGCCGGCTTCCATGTCCGGGCTGTGGGCGCCAAGCTGGCCGGCCCTGGCCTGGCCGCGCTTTTCCACATAGGCATGGCTGGAAATGACCAGCCCCACCTCGCCCACGGCCAGCGCCTTGAGGCAGGCTTCCAGCCGGTCGGAAGCCGAGCCGTCTGCATTGGCCATGCCTTCGCCGGTGGCCGAGCGCACGAAGCGGTTTTTCACCCGCATCCCGTTTATGACAATGGGAGTGGCGGCCTTTAAGGCGTCAGGCCGTGGCAAAGCGCTCAAGGAACCGCTCCAGGTCGTTGGGTTCGCCATCCTGGTAATCGTCAGGATAGAGCAGGGCACCCATGAAAAAAATACTTTCGAGTTGCAGGGCCAGGCCGGCCCGGCGGGCGAAATCCTCGAGGCCGGCGGTAAAGGCGGCCGCCTCCGGGGTGTCGCTGCCGGCCAGCCCGGCTTCGGCCTCCTCGGGCAGGCCCTCAAGGATCAGGCACTTCTCGGTCAAAAGCCGCCGATGCCCGGCCGTGTCCCCGGATTCGTGCAAAAGCCGCCCGGCTGTTGCTTCGAGCTCCCGGATGCGCCCGGCAGCGTCGCGCACAGCAGCAAAGGCCGCAGCAGGCACTGTACGTTTGGTCATCGTTCCTCCCTCGGTGGCGGACGGTGAAAGACCCGTCCCCCAATGAGTATGACCAACAAGCGCTGCCATGGCAAATCTTTCGGCTGTCTGCTGCAGCCTGTGTGACGCCGGCCTTCGGCCGGGGAAGTTCTTGACGACATTGGGCGGAATCTGTAGGTATAATGTGAAAAATAAGACAAGGTTATGACAGCCACATCCCAGCCCGAATCGGGCATCCCGCCGTTGCCCGAAACCAATGTCAGCGCCCACGCCCTCGACGGTGTGGCCCGCACTGCTGCCTCGCGCCTGTGCTTCGACGCCGGCGACTACGAGTTGCTGCGCATCGTCAACGATGTTCTGGCCAGACGCAGCTCATCGAGCCTGAAGCGCCTGCTCGCCCCCTACCTCCATCCCCATGGCATCAAGGAGATGGCCGCGCCCAAGGGGCTGCGCATCGCCTATGCCGTCATCCACCTGCTCGGGTCGCTGGAGGCCGGCATGGCCGGCGACCGGCTCACAGCCCTTCGCTCGCTTCGCGACGAGGTCATGGCCGCCGCCGAATCAGGGCTTGAGAAAAATACGGCCCGGGTGCTGCTCCAGATCATGAAAGAACTGGTGCGCTCCCGGGACACTCCCCGCCGCCAGCTGGAACTGGCCCATGACTTCAGAAGCGCCGTCTCAGGCCGCCCCCGGGTGGTGCGAAAGCTCCTGGCCGAATACCATCTGCTGGAAATGCCCGAGGAATGGAACCAGATCGCCTTCGACGACCACGTCCACGATGCCAATACCAAGGGCCGCAAATCGCCCACCCATCTCATCATGGACGCCTGGATCAAGGGCATCCGCCGGCTCACCGTCATCCACTACCATTTTGTGCGTCCGGAGACGGCGGCCGAGCTCCTCGAAGCCGCCGCCATCATGGACATGGGCGTGGATATCGGCATCGAATGCCTGGCCAGCCACCAGGGCGGGCATGTCAAGATCGTCTGGACGCCGCGCGGCTTTGCCCGGCCGGAGGATTTCAGCGCCTTTCTCAAAAAGCCCGGGATGCGCGAATTCATGCGCGAAGGCTTTGAGCTGTCGCTGCGCCAGCAGCATTACATCCTGTCCCTGCTCACAGCCTTTAACGACCGCCACCGCCACACCATCCGGGAGCGCTATGAGTTGCCCCTGGAACCCCTTGATCCCGAAGAATTTTTGGCCTTTGTCGGTTCCGGCCAGGCCAGCCTGCTGCATCTGGCCCGGTTTATCCACGACGCCCTGCGCCCCTTGCTCGACGCCCGGGCCGGCGAAACCATGGATCAGGCCGACCCCCAGGGAGCCTGCCCCTATCTGGCCGAGCGCGACAGCCTGGATGTCGAGGCCATTCTCGACGATTACCTGTCCCCGGCCGCCAACCCGGAAATCGCCCCGCCTGAGGCCGCCCTGCCGGGTGAAACCCTGCCCCCCCGCCTGACCATCAGCCCGGCCGAACTGACCGAACGCATAAGCGCCCTGCATTTCCACAACAAGCTGGCCCTTTGCACCGCCGAGATGGCCCTGCCCGACGTTCTGCTGGTCCTTTTTGCCTGCCGGGGGGAGATCACCGACTGCGACGCGTTTAACCTGCGGGTTTTTGAGACCGGCGGCGGCGACGGCGGCGAGACCCTGGGCCTTTTGTCCATCGTCAATGCCGGCAACGTGGTGGCCTTAAAACGCCTGCTCACCCGCACGGCCGATACGGCCGAAGCCGAGGGGGCAGGGGAGGTGGCTGCCGCCCTTCGGGCCCTTCGCCAGGACGTCGCCGCCATTGCCGGCGCCTACCGCCAGCGGCCGCTGTCTGCCCGCATCGGCACGGACTCCACCGGCCAGTCCACCCGCTGCCACGGCATGGGGCTGGTGGTGGCCGACAGCCTGCCGGCCCGGACCAGGAAACGGCTGGCCCGACGCGAGAGGCATCCCGGGCAAAGCCTGCGCCGGGCCATCCCCGTCGGCGTGACGGTCACGCCCCGGGTGAGCACCCTGCCCGATGAATTTTCCAGCGAACTCTCCGCCCGGTTTTTCCGCTTCCTGCGCGGCCTGCCCGGACTGCGGCTGGCCGGGTACCGCTATGTCCTGGACTGGGTGGCCCAGCGGTTTTTCAAGGCCACGCCGGGCACGGCCAATATCCACACCCTGGGCGGCATCCAGCAAAAGGCCAGCCAGCGTTTCCTGGCCCGGGCCGAGGCGCTTCGCCGGCCGCTTCGCCTGTCCTGGCGCTATCTGAGCGGCACACTCAAAAATGCGCTCAAGATCGGCCTGGGCTTTTCCGTGGCCGCCGCGTCCTTTGCCAGCATCAATTCCTGGTGGGTGCTGGCCTGGCTGGGGCCGTTTATCTGGTTTGGCATCACCGGCGTTCGTAACGTCATCCAGGCCGTGCTCGGCTGCGGCGGCCTGCGGCGCAGCCCGCTTTTAACCTGGAAGGACTACGTCAGCTTCGACCGACTGGCCGACTCGCTGCTCTTTACCGGCTTTTCCGTGCCGCTGCTCGACATCGTGGTGCGCACGCTTTTGCTGGGCCAGGGCCTGGGCGTCACCACGTCAAGCAATCCCTTGCTCCTTTTCGCCTGCATGGCCGTGGCCAACGGCCTCTATCTGGCCAGCCACAACCTGCTGCGCGGGCTGCCCAAATCTGCAGCCGTCGGCAACCTTTTCCGCTCGGTCGTGTCCATCCCTCTGGCCTTTGGCCTGAACCAGGGGCTGGCCTGGCTGCTGGCCCACGGCGGCATCATCGATCCCGAACTGGCCCTTGAACCCTTTGCCGCCATCGTGTCCAAGTTCGCTTCGGACTGCGTGGCCGCCGTCATCGAAGGGCTGGCCGACCGGGCCAAATACGTGCGGATGCGCCTTCGCGACTACCGGGAAAAATTCAAGCAGCTCTATGACACCTATTCCCTGCTGGAACTGCTCTTTCCCAGCGACGATGTGGCCAAGCTGCTGGAAACGCCCAAGGAGTTCATCACCTCCATCGGCTCCCAGAAAGGCGACCTGGACAAGATCGTCATCGTAAACGCCTTGGATTTCCTCTATTTCTGGATGTACCAGCCCCGGGCGCGCACGGTCCTGGCCCGGGCCATGCGGTCCATGTCCTCGGAGGAACGGCGGATGTTCCTCCTGTCGCAGTACGTGCTGTTGCGCGAGCGCGAGATCAGCCGGCTATTTATCGAAGGACTGGTCGGGCGCAAATTCGCCCCGGCCCTGTCGTTTTATTTAAGCCACGCCCGGCGCTACCTGGACGATCTCCAGGAACTGGCCCTGCGCCATCCCCCGGCCGAACCGCTGACCCTGCAAAACAGCCTGCTTGGCCGGGACGTCCGCCTGGGCGGGGTGTAGGGAGAGGGAAAAAGAGAGCCTCCGGCGGCCAAAGGGGTGACCCCTTTGGAATCCCACCCGGGGGGAGGGTGATTTGACCGGGCGTGCGCATTGGGACACGGGCGGCACCTGCCCCGGGCCGCGGTGTAATCCCGCCAGAAAGAGCCGGGGAGGAGTGCGGCATGGAGAGCAGTATTTCGCGTGACATCGTGGCCTGGATGGCCGATCCGGCCAACAACGCCCTGGCTCCGGGGCTGGCCGAACCGGCCTTTGACAGCCCGCTTGTGGGCTGCGCCTCCGGGGCTGATCCGCTTTTCGCCTGGCTTCGCGACGATATCGGCCCGGACTTCTACTGGACCCCGGCCCAGGCCCTGCAACTGGCCTTTCCCGGCCGGGAGATGCGTCCCGAGGCGGTGACCGTCATCGCCTGGGTGCTGCCCCAGACGGCCCGGACCCTGGAAGCCCATCGCCGCTGCCGGGAGCTGCCGAGCCTCGCCTGGTCCCAGGTTCGCCACTACGGTGAAATGATAAACGAAAATCTGCGCCGCTTCGTGGTCGAAACCCTGGCCGGCCAGGGCATCGCGGCCGCGGCCCCGGTCCTTTTGCCCCAGTGGAACCGGGCCACCTCGGCGCGCTACGGATTTGCCTCCTGCTGGTCCGAGCGCCACGCCGCCCATGCCTGCGGCCTGGGGACTTTTGGCCTGTCCGACGGGCTCATCACCCCGGCCGGCAAGGCCATGCGGGTGGGCTCGGTGGTGGCCGAAATGGTCCTGCCGCCAACACCCCGGCCATACACCCGGCACGACGAATGGTGCCTGCGGGCAGCCGGCGTCGCCTGCCGGTCCTGCATCAAGCGCTGCCCGGCCGGAGCCATAAGCGAGGCCGGCCACGACAAAGAACTGTGCTTTAACTACATCCGAAACGTCACCGCCCCCTACGTCGCCCGGGAGCTGCTCCCGGGCATCCCGGTCAACAGCTGCGGCCTGTGCCAGACCGGGACGCCCTGCGAACACGGCATCCCCAAACGGCCCCGCAAACGGCCGGCTGGAGAGCAGACAGGGGAACTGGCAGGTCAGGGAGAGGCGGCCGGCTGACCGGCAGAGGCAGCAGCATTTTGAAGAACCCGGCGGCAGCAGGCTGCGCCGGGTTCTTTTGTCGAGGCGGACCGGCGGCGGCTCAGGCCGGTCCGGGCAGCGGGGAGCACTTGTGCTTGTAGTCCACGGCCCGGCGAATGAAGATCGTCGATTCGGCGATGTTGGCGCACTGGTCGCAGACGCGCTTTAAGCTGTGGGCCACGAAGGACTGCTGCACGGCCCGTTCCACCGGCCGGGATTCCCGGATCATTTCCGTGGTCACTTCCCGGAAGATGCGCACGTTGAGTTCAAGCGCGGCGGCGTTTTGCTCGATGACCCTGAGCGCCCCGGCGTCGTCGAGGTCCATGTAGCAACTGATGGACGCGGCCAAAAGCTCCAGGGCCAGATCAGCCAGTTGGCGCAGATTGTCGTGGATGGGCAGGCGCGTTTCCGTGGTCAGCACCAACACCCGCTCGGCAATGTTGACGGCCTCGTCGCCCAGACGTTCGATATTGACCAGCATCCGCATGGACCCGACGATAAAGCGCAGATCCTTGGCCACGGGATGGTGCAGGGCCAGGATTTTGAGGCTTTCCGAATCGACGCGGCATTCGAAGTCGTTGATTTCCCGGTCCGCGTCGATGACGTCGCGGGCCATGGCCGGGTCGTGTTCGAGCAGGCTGGCGACAGCCTTTTTCACGGCGTCCTGGGCCAGATGCATCATGTGCAGCACATCCACCTTGAGTTTGTGGAGGGCTTGATCGAGCGGGCTTTCCAAAACATGGCTCCTGGTTTGGCGCGGGGGTTGTCGCCCGGCGGCGTCATTGTCGGTAACCCTTGTCACGAACGGTTTTCGGTTACAACCAGAAGCCGAATGTGTGACAATTCGCACAAACCCTGTCAACCATACCGATGGGCGCGGACCCGCGCGTCGCAGCGGTTACGAAAGCGTGTCGCGATCGCGCACGCCGACCAGATAGAGGATGCTGTCCAGGCCCAGGGTGGAGATGGAATGGCCGGCTCCTTTTTTGACCACCGGCTTGGCATGGTAGGCGATGCCCAGGCCGGCGATGCCGAGCATGGGCAGATCGTTGGCCCCGTCGCCAACGGCGATGACCTGTTCCAGCGACAGCCCTTCCTTTTCGGCAATCATGCGCAGCACTTCGGCCTTTTTGGCCGCGTCCACGATTTCGCCCACCACCCCGCCGGTCAGCGCGCCGTCAACGATTTCCAGCTCGTTGGCAAAGACGTAGTCTATGCCCAGGCGCTCCTTGAGGCGGTTGCCGAAGTAGGTGAACCCGCCGGAAATAATGGCTATTTTGTAGCCGAAGCGCTTGAGGTTGGCGATCAGCCGTTCGGCTCCGTCGTTTAAGGGAATGCGCTCGGCCACCTCGGCCAGGGTGGCGGCGGGCAGGCCCTTTAACAGGCGCAGCCGGCGGCGCAGGCTTTCCTTGAAATCGATTTCGCCGCGCATGGCCGATTCGGTGATGGCCGCAACCTGTCCGCCAACGCCGGCCGCCTTGGCCAGTTCGTCGATGACTTCGGCGGCGATGAGGGTCGAGTCCATGTCAAAGGCGACCAGCCGCCGGTTGCGGCGAAAGGCGTTGTCTTCCTGGATGGCGATGTCCACGCCCATGTCGGCTGAGATGGCCAGGAATTCGCTTTTAAGCGTGGTCAGGTCGGCCGGCGTGCCGCGTACGGAAAATTCCACGCAGGCCATGCGCGGGGCATTGCTGCCGTCCAGCGAGGTGCGGCCGGACAGGCGGGTGATGATGTCGATATTGAGCCCGTTTTGGGCAATGACGCCGGTGACGGCGGCGATATGTTCGGCATTGAGGCTGCGGGCGAGCAGGGTGACGATGCGCCGCTGCTTGCCCTGGGCGTCCACCCAGTTCTCGTAATTATTGGCGTCAACCGGCGTAAACGAGAGATTGACCCCGAGCTTGTGGGCGCTAAAGAGCAGGTCCTTTAAAAACGGCGTGGCCTCGGCCGTGGTGGGCACGCGCACGAGGATGCCGAGTGTCAGGCTGTCGTGGATGACGGACTGGCCGATGTCCAGGATATCGGCCTTGAACTTGGCCAGCTCGGCAGTGATGGCGGCGGTGAGGCCGGGCTTGTCGTCGCCGGACACGCGGATGAGGATGATTTCAGGCTGCTGCATGGGGAGGCTATAGCGCCGGGCCGGCCCGGGGGCAAGATGGAGGCGCTTGCAATGGGGTGCAACGCGCGCGTCCTGGCCGGCTTCGGCCGAGGACTTGCCCCTGGCGACCGGGCTGCCAGGACCGGGCGAGGCGGCCCTCAATCGGAAGCACAGCGGTTTTTTCTGTGATCATGGCCTGTTGCCGCCAGTGCCGTGTCAGCCATGTGTCGCCGACGATTTCCCTTTCCCCGGCCGGTGATTTCGGGTATCTTTGACGACGAGACGCTAGTAAACGCCCCTCTCCGTTTCTCTCACCGATTCCCCGCGCCCGGGCCGGCTTCAGCCGGTCTGGAGGCTTAAACAGCTCATCTGGAGGACAAGTGGCCAAAAACGCTTATACTTTTGCAAAGCGGTCCAAGGAATTGGCAAAGAAAAAGAAAAAAGAAGAAAAGCTCGTGCGCAAGAACCAGCGCGGCGATGTGGAAGAAGGCCCGGTTTACGACGAGGCCACCGGACAGATCATCTATCCCCAGGCCGCCGACGCTGAAAATGCTGCCGAAGGCGCTGTCGAAGGCGCAGCCGATGGGGAAACCGAAGCGCCGGCCAAGTCCCCGGACGCTGCCGGGCATCCGTAGATTCCGTCCTGCGCTTTTGGGCCCAGGGCCGCTGGCCAGACCAGCGCGCCACGGCCGGCGCACCCCCCTTTTTGCGTCACGCAGACAGTTCGGACGCGGCCCGGTTGACGGCCGCATCCCCCAGGCAAACGCCCCCCGGCAGCAGGCGGGGGAGCGTCCCTGCCCTGTTACGGCAGCATAAACGACGGCGTTTTCTGCCGGAAACTGCGAAAATCCTGCCGTCCCTGAATCTGGGTCAGACAGTCGTCGCTGTCACGGTTGTAAAGCCGGGCCAGTTCCCCGTTGCCAACCGGGGCGCAGGCTGCGGTGAGCAGCGCGAGCAGCACTACGGCAAATCGAAGCATAGTCGTCTCCCTGGCCGATTTTGCCGGCCGCCCCCCATATTGCAGCATCCATGCCCAACCGCTCGCCCCTGGCCCGGGGGCGAGATTCACCCGGTCGCCGCAGCCGCACCGGTTCGCGTCGCGCCTTCCCTTCGCCTGTCCAGGACCACAGCCGAACGCATGGCCAGCCCGCGCCAAAACCCCCTTTGCAAACTTCTCCCTTTGCAGGGGTCCGGGGGGATCATCCCCCCGGCCGCCGGAGGCATCTTCTCTTCATTCTCCTCCATTTCTGGCGCATTGCAGCCCCTGCTCTTTTTCCGTATGATTCCCCGCTTACCGCAACAGGGAGCAGTCATATGGCCAACGCGCCGTTTCCGGAGATCACGCTTTTCATCACCGGCCCGACCTATATCCGGCCCGAGGTGCGCGCCGCCGGGGCCTGGCCCGAATACGGCCACCGCGACGCCGAGAACGCCAAGCGCTTCGAATCCATTTTCCATAATCTCGGCGTCATTGCCGATCTGCCTGCCGATTACCGCACCATCCTGTTTCTGGGCTCGGGCTCGACAGCCATGGAAGCGTCCATCCGGTCGCTGGTGGCCGAGGATGAGACCGTGCTCCACGCCACGGTCGGGGCCTTTGGCGACCTGTGGCACAAGATGTCGGTGGCCAACGGCAAAAAGACCGTGCATCTGGCTTTTGAGCCGGGCCGGCCGGTCGATCCGGCCGTGCTTGAGGCGGCCATGGCCGAGCACAAACCGGCGGTTGTGGCCATCACCCACAACGAGACATCAACCGGCCTTGCCAACGATGTGCCGGCCCTGTGCAAAATCATCAAGGCCCACGGCGCCCTGGCCCTGGTCGACGGGGTGAGCATTTTTGGCGGCGCGCCGTGCCCCATAGCCGCCTCCGGCTGTGATTTTTACGCTACCGCCACCCAGAAGGCCCTGGGGTTGCACGCCGGCTTCGGCATTGGGTTTGTGAGTCCGGCCGCCATTGAGAAAGCCCGGCATGTCACCTGCCGGGGCCATGCCACGGACATCCTGAGCCACCTGGGCCGGGCCGAGAAATTCCAGACCCAGTCCACGCCAAACGGCGCACTGGGCAACCAGATGTATCTGCAACTGCGTTATATCGTGGAAGAAGAAGGGCTGGCCGCACGTTTTGCCCGACACGAGGCCATGCGGGAGATGACGGTGGCCTTTGTCAAGACCCTGCCCGGCTATGCGCTTTTTGCCGCCGAGGGCTTCCGTTCACCAACGGTCACGGCCGTGGCTGCGGCTCCGGGTATGGCTGCGGCGGATTTGCGGGCCATCAAGGAAGCCCTGCGTCCCCGGGGCTATCTGTTCGATCCCGGCTACGCCAAGCTCAACGAAGATCTCGAAGCCGCCGGGCAGCGTCCGATTTTCCGCATCGGCCACATGGGCGACATCACCCCGGCCATGCTCGAAGCGTATCTGAAGGATCTGGGCGAGGTGCTCGTCCGCTAGCAGAGCTGGAGCTGGGGAAGAGCCTCCGGCGGCCGGGTGGATGATCCCCCGGACCCCTCACTGGGAGAAGTGGTTTAAGGGCTTTCTCGGGGCTGGTTGGCAATCCGGTCGGTAGCCGGCCAGTTTGCCGTCCATCATCCAGAACCACTTGAAATACTTTTCCTATCAAGGGGGTCCGGGGGGGATTATCCCCCCGGCCGCCGGAGGCTCTCTTTCTCTTCCCTGCCACAACCAAATAACCCTATAGCACTTCACCCTTTCTTTTCGCCACCAGCTCCCGCACCCGGCATACGCCGCACACTTCCCCGGACGACGGGAACCCGCATTGGGTGCAGGCATAGAGCGTATCCTGCCCCTCGCCCCGGGACGCGCCCGCGAACTGGGGCCGGCCCTGGGCCAGGAAGGCTTCGTAAAAGGCCGTCTTCTGGCCCGGACTGCGATCCTCAAGGTCGGCAAAGAGCTTTTTGTGGCCGGTGAAGCTGGCCCCGCCGCTGTAGGGGCAGGCCGCCTTCCAGTGGTTGATGGCCTTTAGGAAGCAGTAGGCCGCGGTCTCGAATTCGGTCACGCGGTACAGCGGCTTGATCTTGCGCACAAAGCGGCCCTCGCCCGGCAGGGTCGGGCCCTGGGTGCCCAGATACTTGGCGTCCCAGCGCAGGGTGTTGGCGAAAAGCCGGGCCACCTCGTCGTCGAGGTTGTGCCCGGTGGCCAGGGCGGTATAGCCGTTTTCATAGGCGAATCGATTGAAATAGTGGCGTTTGATCTTGCCGCACACGGCGCAGATGGGCCGGTGGACCGAATCCTTGACCTCGGGAATGGCCAGCCCGACCTCGGCCGTGCGCAGGACATGCAGCCGGAAGCCGTTTTCCCGGCAATACGATTCGGTGCGCTCGCACACCGGATCGGAGGAATCCGGGATGCCCAGATGCACATGCAGCCCGTCCACGTCGTGGCCGAGGTCGGAGAGCACCCGCATAAGGGCCAGCGAATCCTTGCCGCCGGACACGGCCACCAGCACCTTCTCGCCGGGCTTGATCATGGCGTGGCGGCGGATGGCCGTCTCCACCTGCCGCTTAAAAAAAACCTCGAAACACGTCGGGCAAAACCCGGCATGGTGGCTTGGCAGCTTCACCGCCGCCAGTTCGCCGCAGCGCTTGCACTTCATACGGTCAGTTTGTCCTTTCTTGGAATATCGGATGCATCAAGCGCCCGGCCTGGCCGGTGCCCCCGGTCCAATCAAACTCCCCCTGGAGGGGATTCCAAAGGGACTCAGTCCTTGCCGCCGGAGGCTCTCTTCCCTCTTCTCTCACACGGCCCCGGCCACCGTCAGCCTCGGGAGACGACCCGGCGCACGGTGATCTCGTCGCCGGGCCACAGGTGGCGGTCCGGGGTGAGCAACTCGCCGTCGCGGATGATCAGGGCATCATTGACGCGAAGGTTAAGATTGTGGAGCAATTGGAGCACGGTCTTGAGTTTGGGGTAGGTCAGCGGTGGTTTTTTGCCATCGATGGTCACGGTTATCATAGGCCGGCTGTGTAGCGCGGCCGGCTTTGGGAATCAAGCCAGCCCAGGTATGAAAACGGTTGACCCTGCACAGGGTTTTGCGCATAAGGTTGAATTGTTCGGCAGCTATCCTGTCGATTTGTGTCGCATTGCAAGGAGTTTATCTATGAGCGGGAAGATCTTGGTCGTCGATGACGAAAAGCATATCCGGATGCTCTATCAAGAGGAACTGGAAGGCGAAGGCTACCAGGTGGTTGTGTCGGACGGCGAGGACGACATCCTGCCGCTTCTGGAAAAGGTATCGCCCGATGTGGTGGTCCTGGACATCAAGCTCGGCGGCAACCGCTCGGGTCTGGACCTGCTCCAGGAGATTCGCGGCAAGGATCAGGCCATCCCGGTCATCCTCAGCACCGCCTACGACAGTTTCCAACACGATCTCAAGTCCATCGCCGCCGACTACTACGTGGTCAAATCCGTGGATCTCGGCGAACTCAAGTCCAAAGTGGCCCAGGCCATGGCCAAGGCCACGGCCGCCGCGTCCTAGTATCTCGTAAGGCCTTTCCGTCATGCGGATTGAACAAACAACAGATTAGATTTATTATTTAAATTTGTAAAAAGCAGACAATTTTCTGGGAACGCGACATTCGGCCGGGAAACACGTTTTGCCCCTTTGCCAGGGAGGGGGAGCCAATGGATCGTATGAACAGGCAGTCCACGGTCCGCTGCCCGGCATCGCCGGCAGCCGCCTGATGCAGCCGGGGCCGGCCGCGCCGACACCCGTCGGCCGGCCGGACTCCCGACAGCCCCACAGCCCGGGCCATCGGCGCAGCGAGGCTTAGCCCTTGCCCCGGCCGGGCGTTCGTGCTAGCCGCCATCTCCATGTTTCCAGATATCTCGCGCGCTATTCAGGAGATCGCACTGCTGCTTGTGCCCGTGCTCATGGGCGTCACCTTCCATGAGGTGGCCCACGGCTACGTGGCCAACTGGCTGGGCGATCCCACCCCCAAAATGGCCGGCCGACTGACCTTTAATCCCATCAAACACCTCGACGCCTTCGGTGCCCTGGCCTTCCTGCTCACCCGCATGATCGGCTGGGCCAAACCCGTGCCCGTCAACCCGCGCTACTTCCGCGACCCGGCCCGGGGCATGATGCTCGTGGCCCTGGCCGGACCAGCCATGAACGTCCTTTTGGCCGTCGGCTTCTCCCTGGTCATCCGCCTCGTGGAATACGCCGCCATGGGCGTCATGCCCGGTACGACCGCCTACAGCATCCTGGAGCCGCTCCTTTACATCTGCGCCGCCGGCGTTCAGGTCAATCTGGCCCTGGCCTTTTTCAACCTGCTCCCCATACCGCCCCTGGACGGCAGCAACGTGCTGGCCGCCTTCCTGCCGCCGCAGCTCGCCGACCGCTACATGGAGCTTGGCCGCTGGGGCTTTTTTGTGCTGCTGCTCCTGGCCGTAACCGGCATCCTCGGCCGGCTCATCCTGCCGGTCGTCAGCTATTTCACCCATCTGTTGCTGTAGGTCGCGGCCCCGCGCCGCTTTTTCATACCCCCGACGACCCAATGGAATATCGATTATGAGCGAAAATACCCCCAAGGAAAACAAACGGATCGTCTCCGGTATGCGCCCCACCGGAGCCCTGCACCTCGGCCACTACTTCGGTGTGCTCAAAAACTGGATCAACCTGCAAGACAGCCACGAATGCTACTTCTTCGTGGCCGACTGGCACGCCCTGACCACCGAATACGCCGATCCCAAACGCATCAAAGGTTTTGTGCCCGATCTGGTCAAAGACTGGGTGGCCGGCGGACTCGATCCGCAAAAATGCGTGATTTTCCAGCAGTCCCAGGTCAAGGAACACGCCGAGCTGCATCTGCTCCTGTCCATGACCACCCCCGTGCCCTGGCTGGAACGCTGCCCCACCTACAAAGACCAGCTTCAGGAATTGGCCGCCAAAGAACTCAATACCTACGGTTTCCTCGGCTATCCCGTGCTCATGGCCTCGGATATCCTCCTGTACAAGCCGGCCTTCGTGCCCGTCGGCCTCGACCAGCTGCCCCACCTGGAGTTGACCCGGGAAATCGCCCGTCGGGCCAATAATCTCTACGGCAACTTTTTCGTCGAACCGCAGGCCCTGCTCACCCCGGACTCGAAACTGCCCGGTCTCGACGGCCGCAAAATGAGCAAAAGCTACGGCAACGCCATCGGCCTGTCCGAAGAGCCCAATGCCATGAAGAAAAAAGTCATGAGCATGCTCACCTGCGAAAAACGCGCCCGGCTGACCGACCCCGGCGATCCCAAGGAATGCAACCTCTTCCCCTACCACGAACTGCTCACCGACGCCGCCCGGTTGCCCGAAATCATCGACGGCTGCACCCACGCCACCTGGGGCTGCGGCGACTGCAAAAAATTGCTCGTCGAATCCATGAACGCCTTCCTCGAACCCATCCGCGACCGCCGCAAAGCCTTCGATAAAGACCCCAACCTCGTCTGGGATCTCCTGGAAGCCGGCAATACCGTGGCCCGCGCCCGGGCAAGCCGCAATCTGGATGCGCTGAAGAAGAAGCTGAATTTTGTTTTTTAAGTGAAGTGGGGTGAGTGGAGCGGAGTGCAATGGAGTGAAGTGAGGAAGCGCGAAGGCAGAAGATGCCTCCGGCGGCCGGGGGGATGATCCCCCCGGACCCCTCGATTGGGGGGGTATTGGGTAAGCGGGTTGGGGCCGTCGTCTGCGGCGGGAGCCGAAGGCGGAGCGAAGAGAATCGGGTCTGGATTTCGGGTGTTGGGTCCGACGCGGAAGCCGCGCCAGACCCAACACCCGAAATCCAGACCCGAACTCGCCAGCGGCCTTTGGCCTTTTGCGCAATCAAAGCCTTGCGCAAAAGGCCAAAGGCCGCATTTCGTTGGCGAAAGAGCAACCAGACAGGGTGAAGCCAAAGCAGCTGCCACCGTCCTTGCCTTCCTGCCTTTCCGGGCGAACCGGTTTGTCGCAATTGGGGCCGCCGTGCTCCCCGCGCTTCGCGGGGAGTGTCGGCGGCCCCAATTGCGACAAACCATGCGGCACAGCCGCCAAGCGCTCCCGCGCCAACAGTCCTCCCACACTTCGCGTTCGCATCGGTCCCTCACCCCGGCCGTACCATGCCCCCATCCAGGGGGTCCGGGGGGATGATCCCCCCCGGTGGGTCCAGGGCAACGCCCTGGCAGGTCCAGGACAGCGTCCTGGCGGGGTCCGGGGCAGCGCCCCGGCTCTTCATTCCCGTCCTCATCGCTGCGTCTCCACCCTGCCGATGTTCCCTTCGCCGTCAACCCGCACGGTGACAGCGCCGTTGCGGTTGGTGGCGTAGGTGGTGCAGCCGAGGCGGGCCAGGGCGTCGAAGACTTTGCCGGACGGGTAGGGGCCGGAGTCGCCGGCGCTGGCGATGGCGATTTTGGGGGCGACGGCGGTGTAGAAGCGTTTGGCGAAGCTCGATGACGAACCGTGGTGCGGAACGACGAGGATATCGGCCTGGATATTGCGGCCGGAGGCGGCGAGTTTTCGGAGGATGCGGGTTTCGGCGTCGCCTGGGAAGATCGCCAGTCCGTGGCCGTTTTGGGTCAGGCGCAGGATGAGGGAGCCATTATTGGTGTTGCGGTCGTCGTCCGGGCCGGGATGGAGGACTTCGAGGCGAAGGCCATGGTCGATGTCGAGGTCGAGGGTGTCGCCTGCGGCCAGGGCCTGTTGGGGGATGGCGTGTTTGGCCAGGGCGGCGGCGATGGGGGTGGCCAGTTCGCCTTCGGGGGTGCCGCCGTTGTCGTACCAGGCGTCGACGGTGAAGCGGGTGAGCAGGGAGACGAAGCCTTTGACGTGGTCGCTGTGGGGGTGGCTGGCGAAGGCCATATGGATGTGTGGCGGGCGTCCGTGGGTGAGGCTTGCGCCGACCACGGCCCGGCCCACGTCGAAGCTGCCGAACAGGCCGCCGGCGTCGATGAGCAGGCGGCGGCCGCCGGGGATGGTGACGGCCACGGACTGGCCCTGGCCCACGTCGAAGACGGTGAGGCTGACGTCTGGCCGGCTGTCTTCGATCAGGCGCAGGGTGGTTGGCGTCAGGAGCAGGAGGAGGCTTGCGGCCAGGGCGGCGCGGGGCAGGGCGCGGCCGGAGGCGGCCAGGGCCAGGATGGCGAGCAGGCCGTAGCAGCCGAGCAGTTCCGGCCAGGTGGGGCGCAGGACGGCGTTGGAGACGAGCAGCCCCTGGGCGTCTATGGCGGCCAGGGTGCGCATGAGCCAGGCGCAGCAGTCGGCCCCGGCGTGAAGGAGCAGGGCGGCGGCCTGTTCCAGTCCGGGTACGGCGACCAGGGCCGCGCCGCCAAGGACCAGCGGCATGACCAGGCCGCCGAGGACCGGCAGCCACAGGAGATTGATCCAGGGGTTGAACGGCCAGTCGCCAAAGAGCCGGGCGAGCAGCGGCAGGACGGCTGCTTCGGCGCTGATGCTGGTCCAAAGGACGCCAAGCGTCCAGACGAGCGCGGTGCGGGGGAGTCCCTGGCCGGGGATGCGCCGGGTGAAGCGGGTGAAGGGCGGCCAGAACAGGGCGATGCCGGCCACGGCCAGGGCCGAGAGTTGCAGGCTGGCGCTGAAAACGGCCAGGGGCGAGACGATCAAAAAGACGGCCAGGGCCAAAAACAGGCCGTCGAACAGGGCCTTGTCGCGGCGAAGGAGCAGCATGAGGCCAAAGGCGGCGAACATGAGGCCGGCCCGCATAAGCGACGGCGAGGCCCCGCCGATCCAGCAATAGGCTGCCACCAGGGGTGCGGCCACGAGCACGATCAGGCGCGGCCGGGGAAGGTGCAGGTAGACGCTCGGAGTGATTTTGCCGAGGCAAAGGACCAGGGCCGTGGCCAGGGCGACCACATAGCCCACATTCATGCCGGACAGGGCCAGGGTGTGGGCCAATGACGCCCGGCGCACCAGGTCGAGGTCGTCCTCGGTGAAGCCGGATTTGTCGTCGAAAAGGAGCGCCGGCACCATGGCCCGTCCGGCATTGGCGGCGGTGTCGGGTCGGGGCGCGTCAGGGGTCGGGGCCGGGGCCAGGGCGGCGGCGACCCGGGCGCGCAGGGCCTGCCGCCAGGAGGCCAGGACATGGTGTCCCTGGGACAGCCGTTTGACCTGCTCGCGGTCGCCTCGGGCAAAGGTGCGGAAAAAGACGCCGTCCAGGCGGCGCAGGAAGGCGAAATCGGTGGTGCCGGGATTGGCGAAGCCGCTGGTCGGGCGCAGCCGGCCGGTGACGGCCAGGACATCGCCGGGCACGGGATCGAAGGCCGGATGGTCGATGGTGACGGCCAGCCGGCCGGGCAGGGGGACATCCCGGCACTCGCCGCCGGTGAGACGCACGCCATCGAGCAAAACGGCCTGCCGGTTGCCCGGCCGGGGATCGACCTCGGCCACGCGGCCCGTGGCCGTCACGGGCGTCTTGGCCAGACAGTCCGGCGTGGCCTCCAGGGGCGTTGGCATGGCCAGGAACCCGGCTCCCAAGCCCAGGGCAAAGGCCAGGAGGAAGGCGGCCGGTCGCGGGCTGCCGGCCATGGGGCGCGGAAACAAAAGCAGCAGGAGCAAGGCGCACAGTGCCGGCAGGAAAAAAGCCACGGCCAAAATGCCGGCGGCATAAGCCAGCAGGCAGGGTTGCCAGGGGAGCAGGGGCGGCACTCCCCCGGGCGCGGGCCGCGGTACTGGTGTTTGCACAGAACTGTCCGTTTTCCGTCACAAAACCTGGGCGGAGTTGTAGGAATGTTGGCCCATTGAGGCAAGGGCCGCGTGACCTTGCCTGCCTGCTTGTCACCGCTTCCGCTTGGGGGTAATGCTGCTAACGAATCCCGATACCCGCGCAGTGGTGCGCATAGGAGCAGGCATGGTCCGTCACATTATTTTGATTTGCATTCTCGGTTGTATCGGCCTTACGGGCTGCGGCCAGTCCAAACCCATCATGGTTCCCCAGGAATTTGAGGCCGACTGCCGCAGCAATGCGTACGGGGCCGACGCCGCCTGCGCCGCCAAGGTCTGCGAGGTGTACCAGGCTGTTGTCACCGACTATTATGACAATATGGAAGGGTGCTACGCCGCGTGCAAGGACCGGGCAGCGTCCCTGGAAGCCGGCGCGGCCAGCCAGTGCAAGGCGAAGATCGCTGCGGCCAGGGATACCTGCCGCGATTTCTGCAATCGCAAGTTCTACCGCTGCAACTGTGCGAAATAACTGTTCCCTGCGTCGTCCCGGGACGACGACAACAGCATAGCCAAGGAGTACCCCATGGCGGTCAAAAAATTCTCATGCTCGTTGGTGATTACGTTGAAGACTATGAAGTGATGGTGCCTTTCCAGATGCTGGTCATGGTCGGCCACGACGTCTCCACCGTGTGCCCGGGCAAAAAAGCCGGCGATACCGTGCGCACCGCGATTCATGACTTCGAAGGTGACCAGACCTACAGCGAAAAACCCGGCCACAATTTCGGGCTCAACGCCGACTTCGACGCCATTGACCCGGCGGCCTTCGACGCCCTGGTCGTTCCCGGCGGACGCGCCCCGGAATATATCCGCTTAAATCCCCGCGTCATCGAAATCGTCAAACATTTCGGTGTGGCCAAAAAACCCATCGCCGCCGTCTGCCACGGCCAGCAGGTGCTCGTCGCCGCTGACGTCATCGCCGGCTGCCAGTGCATGGCCTACCCTGCGGTGCAGCCCGAGATCGAACGCGCCGGCGCGACCTACGTCGGTCCCAACGACACCTTCACCAATGCCGTCACCAGCGGCAATATCGTCACCGCCCCGGCCTGGCCCGCCCACCCGCAGTGGATACGCCAGTTTTTGGAGCTGCTCGGCACCAAGATCGAAGCCTGATAACGACTTTTCCGTGGCGGCCCGCGCCGTCTTTGGCGCACAATGCCCGGGGGGATGCGGATTTGCCGGATCCCCCCGGGCAGACCCCCCTTTTTTCCCCGGCCCAACGATGGTATAGCCCTTGGCGATGACCGGCCCGGCGGTGGCCCGACCAGCCCGCCGGCGCAATGAGGCGCTATGATTGACACGACCAAGCTTGAACGCGTGCGGCAAATTATCGGCGATTTCGCCGTGAATAAAGGGAAAGTGCTCCTGCTCGTTTCCTTTCTGCTTTTTATCGTCGCCGCCTACTACGTCATGGATTTTATCACCGAAGACAGCCTGGCGGTAAAATACAAAAAAACCACCGCCCTGGTCGAAGAAGTCCAGGAAACCAAAAATGTCCTCACCATCGTCACCAGCCAGGGCTTTTTTGTTGTCGATCCCGGCTTGCGGTCCGATAAATTTAAAAATATTGGCGACTTTTTCCGCAAGGTCAAAGAAGACGGCTCCCCCGTGCGCATCGACTACAAAGACGTCGGCAACGACAAAGTCATTGAAAACGTCTTTTATCGGGCTGAATCCAATAAATTCGGCAAGATAGGGTCGCTTAAGTAACAGTTGGGGAGAGGCGGAGGAAGGACTCGGGAAAGCGGAAACGAAGATGCCTCCGGCGGCCGGGGGGATGATCCCCCCGGACCCCTCGTTGGGGGGAGCGGGAGAGGGTAAGCGGATTGGGAGTTATGGCGTCGGCGGCAGCGTCGGCGTGAGAAGATGGGGGTTGGAATTTGGGTCGATGGGGCAGCCGGGCTTTGGCGGCTGCCCCATCGACCCAAATTCCAACCCCCAACTCGCCAGCGGCCCCGGGGCCGCATTTTTTGAGGTATCGTTTGAGCCGTCAAACTGGGCTCTTCCTTCCAGGCGAACCATGCGGCATAGCCGCCAAGAGCTTCCGCTCCCCCCAGTCTTCCTGTTCTCCCAGCCCCACTAGCAGCCCCTTATCCAGGCCACCCCATGCGCCCCCATCCAGGGGGTCCGGGGGGATGATCCCCCCCGGTGGGTCCAGGGCAACGCCCTGGCAGGTCCAGGACAGCGTCCTGGCGGGGTTTGGGGCAGCGCCCCAATCTAAAAGAACATATCGCGGCGGCCGGCTTCGATGTCATGCAAGCGTTCGATGGTCAGGTCGCGGATACCGTCCTTGGGGATGGTGTCCAGTGCTTCCTGGATGCGCCTCTCGCCCAGGGCTTTGGTTTCAGGGTCGGCGTAGTCGATCAGGTATTCTTTGAAGGTCAGCAGGGCATTTGGCAGGCAGACGTTTTGGATGGTGCCGTCTTTGGCCAGGCTCATGAAGCGGTCGCCGGTGCGTCCCTGGCGGTAGCAGGCGGTGCAGTAGCTGGGGATGAACCCGCGCTCACACAGCATGCGGATGATTTCGTTGGGCGAGCGTTGGTCGCTGGGTTCGAATTGTTGGCCGTTGTTGGTGTTGCTGGTTCCTTCGTGTTCCTCGTGGACTTTCTGGTAGCCGCCAACACCGGTGCAGGACCCGGCGCTGATCTGGGAGATGCCGCAGTCGATGAGTTCGTCGCGGAAATCCGAGTCTTCGCGGGTGGAGAGGATCATGCCGGTGTAGGGCACGGCCAGCCGGATGATGGCGATGATTTTTTTGAAGGCCTCGTCCGGGACGAGGTAGGGGAAGGTTTCGAGGTTGACGGCCCCGGCCGGGCGCATCCGGGGGACGGAGATGGTGTGGGGTCCGACGCCGAAGGTTTTTTCCAGGTGTTCGGCGTGCAGGAACATGGCCACGGTTTCGTATTTCCAGTCGTAGAGGCCGTAGAGGACGCCGATGCCGACGTCGTCGATGCCGGCTGTCATGGCCCGGTCCATGGCGGTGGTGTGCCAGTTGTAGTCGTGTTTGGGGCCGGAGGGGTGCAGGGCGGCATATTGGGGCCGGTTGTAGGTTTCCTGGAACAGGATGTAGGTGCCGATTTCGGCGTCTTTGAGCTTTTTGTAGTCTTCGATGGTGGTGGCGGCGATATTGATATTGACGCGGCGGATGGAGCCGTTGCCGTCCTTGATGCTGTAGATGGCCTTGATGGCGTCGGTGACGTAGTCGATGGGGCAGTTGAGCGGATCTTCGCCGGCTTCCACGGCCAGGCGTTTGTGGCCGAGCGATTCGAGGATTTCCACTTCGCGCTTGATTTCGTCGGTGGTCAGGCGTTTGCGCAGTTGTTCCTTGTTGCTGCGCTTAAAGCCGCAGTAGACGCAGTTGTTGATGCAGTGGCTGGAGATGTAGAGCGGCGCAAAAAGGACGATGCGTTTGCCGTAGATGGCTTCCTTGACCTTTTTGGCGGCGGTGAACATGGCCTCAAGGAGTTGCGGGTCGTTGACTTCGAGCAGCACGGCCACTTCTTCGGCGGACAGGCCTTTGTAGTCCAGGGCCTTGTTGATGATGCCGGTGACGGCCTGGGGGTCGGCGGCAGCGGTTTTGGCGGCGGCCAGGGCGGCGTGGATGCGGTTGTCGTCGATGAACGCATCGGTTGTGCGCTGGGATTCGTCAATCATGGTCGTCCTCCTTGCGAAGGGTCTTGCTGGTCAGGGCGGACTTGACGGTCACGCCGGGGATATTCCCGAGTCTGCCGGTAAGTGAACCGATCTCATCGGTTGTGCCTTCGATAATGAGCGACACCACGCCCACCTGGTATTCGGGCCGGGGGATGCCCATGCGGCCGAGCACGATGTGGCCGTGTTCGCTGATGATGGCGTTGACTTTTTCGGAGACGTGTCTGGGATCGTCGATGACGATGCCGACCACGCCGAGGCGTCTGTTCATGGGTGTTTTCCTTGGACAATAAAAAACGCCTTGGTTTCCCGGCGGGAAAACAAGACGTGGTGATGCGGCTTTGGCATGGCGTCATCCTCGGCGCAGGGACGGCCCCTTGCCAGCAGATTGCGTATGATTGTGCGCCTTCACGTCAGGACCGGTCCGGTCCCACCGTGGCAGCGCCCTGACTATGCGCGGGTTTGTGGCGCTTGGCAAGTGTCACGAAAATATTTTTCGTAATATTTTTGTTTCTCATTGAAATCATTGCAAAAGAGAGTGGGTGTCCGACAAGCCGGGCCTGGCAGGGGCCACAGTGCCGGGCGGGGCTGGTTTGGCGGGTGCAAAGGTGGCGGGGTGCGATGTTGGGGAACCACGGCCAGACAAGTAGGGGATGTATTGTTTTCATAATTAAGAAATGATAGTTGTTGTAGTTCGAGAGTTTCACAACGAACGATTCCGATATTTCAACATATGAATTATATCCATAGCAACGATAGGGGTGATGCGGTGCAAGACGCCGTCCCGGAGACCATGGATGGCGCATTGGCGTATATAGCGGTGCTGCAGTCCAGGTTAGCCGATCAGATTGCAGCCAAAGACGCTGTCGCCGTGACCAGGGTTGGTCTGCATTTTTTGCTGGATTGCGTCAGCGATGCAATTTTTTTTATCGATCCGGCCGATGGCCGTATCCGAAACGCCAGTCTGGCTGCCTGCAGTCTTACCGGATATCCGCGCGAGATGCTTGTCGGCCGCCGGCACACGGCGTTGCATCCGGCCAAGGAGCAGGATTTCTGCGCGGCTCAGTTTCGGGAGTGTGTGCGTGCGGCCATGGAAGGGCGGCCCTGCCATTCCCTGCCGGTGACGGTGCTACGGGCTGACGCCAGCCGCATCACCTGCCGGGTGGCGGTGATCATGGTGGCCTGTGAAGGCGAGCGTCTGGCCTGCTGCGTGTTCAACAGTCCGGCCATCCACGGGCTGATGGGCAGCGGTTTGCAGGAGAGCGAGGCCTATTTCGCCCAGTCCCTGCCGTTTTCCGGGGATGGGGCCTGGAGCTGGGATCCGGAAGCCGGAGAGGTGTACCTGTCGCGGCAGTGGAAGGCCCAGTTGGGGTATGGCGACGACTTTACAGCCACGGCCGAGGAATGCAACGATCTGCTGCATCCGACCGAGCGCCAAACGGTGCTCGGGACCATCATCGACTGCCTTCGGGGGAATATCCCCTCATTTTCCATGGAATATCGGCTGCGCCGCCAGGATGGAACCTACTGCTGGGTGCACGGCCGGGGGGCGACGGTGCGCGATCCGGCTGGCCGGGTGTTGCTTTTGGCCGGGGCCACGACGGACATCACCGGACGCAAGGAGGCCGAAGTGGCCCTGGCCGAGGCCCGGGACGCCGCCATGGCCGCCAGCCGGGCCAAGAGCGAGTTCGTGGCCAGCATGAGCCATGAAATCCGCACGCCCATGAACATCATCCTCGGTATGGCCGAGATGCTGGCCGAAACGCCGATTTCCCCGGTGCAGCGGCGCTATCTCGATGCCATCCAAAGTTCGGGGCGGATGTTGTCCTCGCTGCTTGGCGACATCCTGGATTTTTCCCAGATCGAGGCCAACCGTCTGACGCTTTGCAAGCAGGCGTTTAGTCCGGCGGCCCTTATCCGGGACGTCTGCGGACTCATGGGCATACCGGCCGCCAGCAAGGGGCTGGACCTTGGCGTGGAGCTGGCTCCCGATCTGCCGGCGGTGCTGCAAAATGACCCGGACCGGGTCCGCCAGGTGTTGGTCAATCTGGTGTGGAACGCGGTCAAGTTTACCTCCGTCGGACAAATAACCGTTGCGGCCCAGCTGCGGGTTGATGCTGCCGGCCGGGAGTGGGTGCGATTTTGTGTGCGCGATACCGGGGCGGGCATTGCCCCGGAGGCGTTGGAGCGGATTTTCACCCCGTTTACCCAGGCCGACAGTTCGGTCCACTCGCGCCATGCCGGCACCGGCCTTGGATTGTCCATCAGCCAGCGGCTGGTCGAGCTTATGGGGGGGGCGATCCGGGTGAAGAGTGTCCCGGGGGCAGGTTCATGTTTCTCCTTCACCCTGCCGGTACAAGCGGCCGGCGGCCAAAGCGTGCCACCGCCAGAAAACGGGGACAAGGGGGCGCGCCAGGAGACGGCAATGGCCACAGCACGATCCGACAAGACCTGGCGGCTGCTTCTGGCTGAGGATTCCGAGGCCAACCACGAACTCATCCGGCTCTTTCTGGAAAGCGAACCCTATGAGATTGTCTGGGCCAGGAACGGCTGGGAGGCGGTGGCTGCCGTCAGCGAGGCCGCCACCCCCTTTGACGTCATCCTCATGGATGTGGAGATGCCGGTCATGGACGGGATCGAGGCGACCCGGTCGATTCGCAACCTGGAGGGCAAACGGCAGCTTTCCCCGACGCCCGTCGTCTTGCTGACCGCCCATGCCCTGTACGAATTCGAGGCCAAGGGGAAGCGGGCCGGCTGCACCGGCTTCCTGACCAAGCCCATCCGCAAGGTCCATCTCCTGGACCATCTGCGGACCCTCCTTAAGACCGCAGCGCCGGACTGAACCGGGAGGTCGGGACGGCACAGCAAAAACGGCCGGGACACTGCCATGTCCCGGCCGTTTTGCGTTCGGAGCCAGCCGGCTGTTATTCCGGCACCACCTCCAGCACCGGTTCGCCGTAGGTGTCGGGAACCGTGGCCTTGATGCGCAAAAGGCTCATCCAGCGGCGCAGCGTGCCCACGATGACGATGGCGATGAGCACCAGGACGACGACGGCCAGGGTGGCCAGCAGGTAGAGCCCCTTGGGCAGGTAGTTGTTGACGATCTGCAGATAGCCGGCCCACACGGTGATGACGACCATGGCCAGTCCCGGCACGGCCGTCATCCAGGCATAGCGGGCCTTGCCCATGCGGATGATCATGGTGGTGCCGATGAGGAGGCCCACGGCGGCCAGCAACTGGTTGGACATGCCAAAGAGCGGCCAGATGGTCGAGATGTCGCCGGTATAGACCAGATAGCCCCACATGAAGGTGAAGATGGCCGAGGTGGAGAGGATGCCGGGCATCCAGTGCTTTTCCTGGAACTTGGGGATCACCTGGCCGATCATCTCCTGGAGGAAGAACCGGCCCACCCGGGTGCCCGTGTCCACGGCCGTCAGGATGAAGACGGCCTCGAACATGATGGCGAAGTGGTACCAGTAGTCCATCAGATGGCTCATGACGGGAATCGAGGAGAAGATGTGGGCCATGCCGACGGCCAGGGACACGGCCCCGCCCGGACGGCCGGTGATGTTTTCGCCGACGGCGGCGGACAGATTGGCCAGATCGACGGTGGCCATGCCGAGGGTGGCGAACACCTCGGGCTTGGTATTGATGGCGAAGTAGTCGGCCGGCATCAGCACGCAGGCGGCAATAAGGGCCATGATGGCCACGAAGCCTTCCATGAGCATGGCCCCGAAGCCGACAAAGAGCAGATTGCGTTCATTGTCGAGCATCTTGGGCGTGGTGCCCGTGCCGATGATGGCGTGGAAGCCCGAGAGCGCGCCGCAGGCGATGGTGATGAACAGGAACGGGAAGACCGCGCCGGGGATGATGGGGCCGCCGCCGTGGGCGAACTTGGTCAGCGCCGGCATCTGCAGGTCGGGATGGACCCAGAAGATGCCGATGGCCAGCATGGCGATGGTGCCGATCTTCAAATAGGTCGAGAGATAGTCGCGCGGACACAACAGCAGCCACACCGGCAGCACCGAGGCCACGAAGCCGTAGATCGGGAGGGTGAGGGCGATGGCCGGGCGCGGCATGGTGAAAAGCGGTCCCCAGGTGGGGCTGGCGGCCACGTGCGGTCCGATCAGGATGGCGACCGCCAGAAGGCCCACGCCGATGAGCGAAGCGCCCAAGACGTCGCCGTCGCGCCACTTGTGGAGATAGACGCCCATAATGAGCGCGATGGGGATGGTGGCAAAGACGGTAAACGTGCCCCAGGCGCTGTCATGCATGGCGTTGACCACGGCAATGGACAGGCCGGCCAGGGTCAGGACGAGAATGAACAGCACGGCAAAGCCGGCCACGTTGCCGGTGTGCTTGTCGATCTCCTGGGTGGCGATGTAGGCCAGGGAGCGGCCCTTGTGGCGCACCGAGGCGAACAGGACCACGGTGTCGTGGACGCAGCCGGCCATGACGCAGCCGACGAGAATCCACAGCGCCCCCGGCATATAGCCGAACTGGGCGGCCAGCACCGGTCCGAGCAGGGGGCCGGCCGCGGCGATGGCTGCGAAGTGGTGGCCGAAAAGGACATACTTGTCCGTCTTCACATAGTCGTGCCCGTCCGCCATCTTCACCGCCGGGGTCAGGCGCGTTTCACTGACGCCCAGCACCTTTTTGGTGAAGAACAGTCCGTAAAACCGGTAGCCGATGGCGAAAATGCACAGGGCGGCGAAGACCAGGGTCAGGGCGTTCATGCCAGCCTCCCGTGTTTGGGGCCCCGGCCGTCCGGGACGCCTGTTGTCGATGTTGGTTCTGCTCTGGCACGGGATGGCCGGCCGCAACAAGACGGCCGGCGTGAAAGGGATAATCCCGGGGGTGAAGCGGCGATTTTACGGTCTGGCCGACACCGGCTCCCGGGACTCCCCGGCCGCGTGGGCGTCACGGGAATCTGGGGACTCCCGGGACTCCTGGGACTTCCGGGCGTCGGCGTCCTGGCCGGGCCGGGGCGGGGCGGCCGGAGGCACGCGAAAGGCGATGCGCGCGCCCTGGCCCGGAGCGCTTTCGATGCGCATGGCATAGTCCTGGCCGAAAAGCTGCACCAGCCGCTGGTTGGAATTGCGCGCGCCAACGCCTTCGCCAAGGGATTCCGGGGCCGTCGGCGACAGGATGAGCCCGATGGTCTCCGGGGCCATGCCCAGGCCGTCGTCTTCCACCACCACTTCCAGATGGCCGCCGGCAAAGCGGGCCGTAACGCGCACCTGCCCGCCCTCGGGCCGGGCCTGCAAGCCATGGCGCACGCTGTTTTCCACCAGTGGCTGGATGAGCAGCGGCGGGATCAGCCAGTCGGCGCAGCCCGGCTCCACGTCGATGGCGCTTTTGATGCGCTCGCCAAACCGGGCCTGTTCGATGGCCAGATAGGAGTGGATCTGCTCCATTTCCTCGGACAAGCGGACCAGCCCCCGGGAACTGTCCAGGTTGCGGCGCATGTAGCGGGCCAGATCGAGCAGCAGCTCCCTGGCCTGGCCCGGTGCGGTGCGGCAAAACGAGGCAATGGTATTGAGTGAATTGAACAGGAAATGCGGGTTGATCTGGGCTTGCAGACGGCGGATCTCGGCGTGGGCTAGGAGCTGGTTTT
This sequence comes from Desulfovibrio sp. DV, assembly GCF_001936595.1. Lineage (GTDB taxonomy): Bacteria > Desulfobacterota > Desulfovibrionia > Desulfovibrionales > Desulfovibrionaceae > Solidesulfovibrio. The sequence continues at coordinate 1,965 of NZ_MLBG01000015.1, read as the reverse complement.
TGATGCCGATGTCTTCCAGTTCGAGCTGGGTGGAAAAAAGGTCAGCCAGCCCCTTGGCCAGTTCGAAAAGCGGCTGGTCCAGCGGCCGGTCCTTGGTGCCGTAGAGTTTGAGGCAGCCGCAGATGGTCGTCCCTTTGCGCAGCGGCACAATGATGGCCTCGCGCAGCGGGCAATCGGCCTTGGCGCAGCCGATGCTGGCCCGGTCGCGCAAAAAAAGGGCCGTGCCGCTTTCAAAGGAACGCCGGGTGGCCCGGGTGCGCCAGGGCGCGCCGGCCAGATGATGGTCCTGCCCGGCCCCGACATGGGCCAGGATGGTGCTCTCGCCGGTGATGGCCACGGCAGCCACCCCGGTTTCGACCAGGATGATGGCGGCGGTGGCCCGGGCCGACTGCGGGGTCAGGCCGCTTCGCAGATGGGGCACGGTCTGGCTGGCAATGGACAGGATGCGCCGGGCCTCGGTCGAGTCCTGGTGTTCGCGCAGATTGCGCTGCAGGCGAAGCGCCCGCACGAAGATGGCCGCGCCCATGGCGTTAATGACGATCATGGGCGCGCCGATGACCTGGACCAGGGCAATGGCCTCGTCAAAAGGCCGGGCCAGGGCCAGCACCAGCCCCATATGGAAGGACTCGCCGACAAGCCCCAGGGCCATGGCCACGCCCCAGTCCAGGGACTGGCCCGGAAAGCGCCGGGCAATGAGTCCGGCCACGGTCCCTTCGAGGAACGTGGCCAGGGCGCAGGGCAGGGCGCTAAATCCTGCAATGTCGATGAGATAACGGTGGCCGCCGGCAATGAGCCCGGCCCCGATGCCGACCACCGGCCCGCCGAACAGCCCGGCGGTAATCACGCCCATGGCCCGCAGGTTGGCGTAGGAGTGAAAGACCGAGTTGCCGGTGTAGGTGCCAAGGATGCCGAAGACGCCAAAAAGCACGGTGACGGCGGCAGTGGTCCAGGCCGGGCGCTTTTGCCCCAGGCCCATGCGCTCAAACGGGGCCATGGTCATGATGGCGAAGCCGCCGGCCAAAAGCAGGCCGAACCGCTGGGACAGGTTGATGAAAAGTCCCGGCACCTCGGGAACGAGGATGTCCAGATTCACGCGGCCTCCTACAGCCCGAGGCGTTCCTTGAATTCGCGCACCCGGTTGCGGCTGACCGTCACCTCGGTGCGGGCCGGATCGTTCATGACGAGCAGGTATTTGCCGCCAACCCAGGGCGAGAGTTCGGCGATGCGCTCCAGGTTGACCAAGACGGCCCGGTTGGCCCGGAAAAAGGGCTGGCCGGCGAGGCGCTCCTCGGCCCGGGTGAGCGTTGGCAACCCATGGCAGGGATAGCGGCCATGGTCGGTCAGCGCCCCCACGTCGCGGTCGTCGGCCTCGATGAGCACCACCTCGCCGGCCGGAAGCAGGGCGATGCGGCCCTGGCGCTCCACAGCGACGCGGGCGAGCTGTCCGCCCCGGCCAAGGCCGGCCAACAGCGAGCCCAGGGCGTCGGTCAGGCCGCTTCGGCCCTCGGCCAGCCGGCGGCGGACCCGGGCCAGACTGATGTCCAGCCGTTTGGCCGATACGGGCTTTAACAGGTAATCCACGGCGTTTTGCTCAAAGGCGGCAATGGCATACTGGTCATAGGCGGTGACGAAGATGAAAAGGGGCACATGGGGCAGGCCGGCCGCCTCGCCAAGCACGTCGAAGCCGTCGCGGCCGGGCATCCGGATATCGAGCAGCACCAGATCGGGCCGGGACACGGCAATGGCGGCCAGGGCCGCGTCAGCCCCGTCAGCCTCGCTCGCTTCAATGTCGGGATGCTGGCCAAGCAGATAGGCCAGCTCGTCGCGGGCCGGTTTCTCGTCGTCGACAATCAGGGCGCGGATGACCATGGGCCAAGCCTTAGCGCCGGCCCGCCCCCCTGTCCAGGGGGCGTAAAGTGGGAGAGAAGAAAAGGCGGAAGAGGCAGAAGATGCCTCCGGCGGCCG
>NZ_MLBG01000014.1 GCF_001936595.1 Desulfovibrio sp. DV | reverse complement strand
GGAGACCTTCCACGACCGGGAGGTCGCCTTCAGCCTGGACCAGGGGGAACTGTCCTGTTCCCTGTCCTGCGCCCCCTTTGCCGATGGCGGGGTCATCCTTACCCTGCGCGAGACGCGGCGGATGCGCAAATACGCCGCCCGGGTAGCCGGGGCCAAGGCGGTCTACACCTTTGAAAACATCATGGGCGAGTCCAGGCCGCTGCGGGAAGCCATCCGTCTGGCACGGGTGGCCTCCCAGGGCGACGCCACCACCCTGCTCCTCGGGGAATCCGGCACAGGCAAGGAACTCTTTGCCCAGGCCATCCACAACGCCGGCAACCGCCGCAAAGGTCCCTTCGTGGTGGTCAACTGCGGGGCGCTGCCACGCAATCTCGTGCAAAGCGAGTTGTTTGGCTATGTGGCCGGGGCCTTTTCCGGGGCGCTCAAGGAAGGCAGCCCGGGGAAATTCGAGCTGGCCGACGGCGGATCGATCTTTCTCGACGAGATCGGCGAAATGCCGCTGGAGGCCCAGGTGAGCCTGCTGCGCCTGCTCCAGGAAAGCGAGGTCACCCGCCTTGGCGGCAAGGAAGCCAAGCACATCGACGTGCGCATCATCGCCGCCACCAACAAGGACCTGCCAACCGCGGTTCGCAACAACGCCTTTCGCAGCGACCTCTATTATCGCCTAAACGTGCTGACCATCCAGATTCCGCCCCTGCGCCAACGCGACGACGACGTGCAGCTCCTAACCCGCCTGTTCATGGACAAGTTTCGAAAATCGCTGGGCAAACCCGAACTCGAGATGTCCCGCGAGGCCCTGGCAGCCCTGGCCGCCCACCACTGGCCGGGCAACGTGCGGGAACTGGAAAACTGCATCGAACGGCTGGTCAACGTGGCCTGCGACGGCCGCATCGACATCACCGACCTGCCCCAGGACGTCATGGCCGACATGATCCGGGGCCGGCAGCAAAAGCCCGGCGAGGCGGCCATGTCCCTCAAGCGCATCCAGAAGGCGCTCATCCTCGGAACCCTGCGCGAGACCGGCGGCAATTTCCGGCGCACCTCAAGCCTGCTCAACATCTCGCGCACCACGCTCTACGCCAAGCTCAAACAATACGGCATCACGGCCGACACCTTCCGGGCCGGGTAAGCGGCGCACCACGCACCCCAACCGGCTCAGCCCCCGGTGCCGCGACCGCGACGGCGTACATCCCCGGGTGCGGGCAGCACGCCTGCCGCCAACATCCCACGCCACAACGCCGGCAATGGCCAGCGGCTCTCTCCTTCCCCAGTGTCCACCTTTGCCTGGAAACCGGACATGTCAGCCTGACATGTCCAGAGAGTGAACACTCCCGCTGCACCGGCCGCATCCATCTCTACAGACAACAATCCGTAATTATTGATGATCTCCAATAAATCGCCCACCCTCCCGGAGATGGTCCACCTTTTGCTTTGGGAAACGTGATCCTGATGCTCCGGCAGGGCTGGAAACGTATGGAAAAGCGATGCTATGGGGAAAATCCGGCTGTTGACAGCCGCCAGCATCCCGCAAAACAGCAGGCGGCAACAAGACGTATTCCAGACTGATCCAAGCAACAATACCGGGAACGGCTGCGGCCCATACGTCGCCATAGCAGGGTACGCAGCCTAACCGGCCAACTGCGCCAAGCAACGAGACGCGGACAACCTCTAACATTCTCGGAGGACGCCATGGCAGTTCAGGAACAGGTGTACGGCTTTTTCATCCCCAGCGTGACGCTTATCGGTATCGGCGCTTCCAAGCTGATTCCGGAGAAGATTAAGGCCCTGGGCGGCAGCAAACCCCTGCTGGTCACGGATAAAGGCGTGGTCGCCGCCGGCATCGTCAAACAGGTGACCGATCTGCTCGACGCCGCTGCCATGCCCTACGTGATCTATGACGAGACCGTACCCAATCCCACGGACACCAATGTCGATGCCGGCGTTGTCATTTTCAAGAAAAATGGCTGCGACAGCCTCATCACCCTCGGCGGCGGCTCCTCCCACGACTGCGGCAAAGGCATCGCCCTGCTGATTGCCAACGGCGGCAAAATTCACGACTACGAGGGTGTCGACAAGTCCACCAAGCCGCTCATGCCCTATCTGGCCGTCAACACCACTGCCGGCACGGCCTCGGAGATGACCCGGTTCGCAGTCATCACCGACACCTCCCGCCATGTCAAAATGGCCATTGCCGACTGGCGCATCACCCCGGGCATCGCCATCGACGACCCGGTCCTCATGGTCGGCATGCCCCCGGCCCTGACCGCCGCCACCGGCATGGACGCCCTGACCCATTCCGTGGAAGCCTTCGTCTCCACCATCGCCAACCCCATGACCGACGCCTGCGCCGTTGAATCCATCAAGCTGGTGTTCAAATACCTGCGCAAGGCCGTGGCCAACGGCCAGGACCTGGAGGCTCGCGAAGGCATGTGCTTCGCCCAGTACCTGGGCGGCATGGCCTTTAACAATGCGAGCCTCGGCTACGTGCATTCCATGGCCCACCAGCTCGGCGGATTTTACAATCTTCCTCACGGCGAATGCAACGCCCTGCTGCTGCCCTACGTTGAGAAGTTCAACCTCATCGCCAAGGTGGAGAAGTTTGCGGCCATGGCCGAAATCATGGGCGAAAATACCGCCGGACTGTCCCCGCGCGATGCCGCCGAATTGGCCCTGAAGGCCATTCGCCAGCTCTCCGCCGACGTCGGCATCCCGGCCAATCTGGTCGAACTGGGCAAGCGCTACGGCAAGGAGGTCAAGGCGGCAGACATCCCGACCATGACCGCCAACGCCCAGAAGGACATCTGCCGCTTCACCAACCCGCGTTGCGCCACGGACAAGGATGTGGCCGACATCTACACCGCAGCCCTGTAGCCCGTCCGGGCGAACCCCTCTCCCGGGAGAGATCCCTCTCCCGGGAGAATTCCGGCCGGCACCCTGTTTTGCCGGCCAGACGCGATACCAAAGAAGAGCTCGTCGCCACGCATTGCTCGCGAACTGCCATGGTGCCAACCGAAGCACATCTCGTTGCTGCTTCCCGACGGGCTCTTCTTTGATGGCGCGAAAGTCTGCTCCGCCTGCAGCGGGTGCCGACCATGCGCTTTGCCGCGCCAAGACCGGTCCAGTCTTCCTGGCATGCCAGCCCCATACGCTACGCCTGTGACGAGGAGTCCGAACCCTGCCGCCCTGTGCAGCCGGGCTGTGCGCCAGCCATGCGCCAAAGCCCGGAGTCCGGACGAAACCGCAACACCTTTGGAAGGAGGAGGACATGAAACGACCGGTGTTTGGTTGGCTGGCCCTTGCCCTTGGCCTTGTCGTCACGGCGGACGCCCTGGCCGCCGCGGAAGTGCGTATGACCGGCGATGCCCGGGTGTACGCCGACTATTTCGCCAACCGCAATTTCACGGGATGGAACGCGCCGTACTGGACCAGCGAGGCCCCGAGCTGGCAACAGGCCGGTTCGGAGACCGAGGACCGTTTCGAAATCTGGGAGCGGTTCCGCTTGCGCTCGGATTTCATCAGCAGCGAGGCGCTCAAATTCCGCCTGGGGGTCAAGGTGGAGGACACCTGGGGCCATGGGACCCTGACCGCTGCCAACCCCACGGTCTCCGTGGAAGTCTACCAAGCCTATCTGCAGTTCCTGTGGCCCGAAACCAAAATCCGGATAACTGCCGGCCTGCAACCGACGTCTCTCCCCCAAAGTCCCTTTTTCAATGGCAGCCCGATCATTGACGCCGACGCCGCCAGCCTCGTCGTCGCCGTGCCGGTCATCGACGACACCCTGACCCTCATTACGGCCTACACCCGCACCATTGCCAGCGCCCGGACCTTCGAGCCTGACCTGCGCCAGATCTATCGCAACCAGGAAGGCTATTTCCTGGGAGCGGCCGTGACCCTGCCGGGCATGACGGCCACGCCCTTCGTCGATTACTCCATCGGCGGCAAAGGGGCCTATTACATAACCGACGGAGGCTGGGCCGAGGGACTCATTTCCGCCGGTCTGCTCACCCGGCAGCCGCAAGGCTGGAAGGACAATTTCATCGGTGTGCTCTGGGCCGGACTGCCCGTATCGGTGACGGTCCTGGACCCGTTCCGGATGTATGCCGACCTGCTGTGGGGCCATGTGGGGCTCAATGAATATCAGAAAAACCAGCGCCAGGGCTGGTTCATGGACCTGGGCCTGGAATATGCCGGCTTTGACACCGTCACGCCGCAGGTCTTTGGCTGGTGGTCCACTGGCGAAGACGCCTCCACGGCCAATGGTTCGGAGCGTCTGCCCTGCTACTATCCCGGCCATGCCGAGTCAAAGAGCAGTACCCAGGCCTGGAACGCCGGCAACAGCTTCCTGTTCGACGGTGGCCAGGAACTGGGCAAAAGTTCCAATATGCACGTCAACCCGGCCGGCGGCTGGGGGATTGGGGCCTCGCTGGCCAAGGTCAAGTTCATCGAGCGCCTGGAACAGCGCCTGACCGCCGCCTATGTGCGCGGCAACAATGCGCCCCGGGCCATCCGGGACGCCAATGCGGCCCTGGGCAGCAATCCCCTGTTTGTCATGGGCCGGGATCTGACGGTCAACGAATGGCTTGTCGGTGTCAACTGGGACACGACCTACGCGCTCTACGACAATCTGGCCCTCATCCTGGAAACGGGATGGGCGCATCCCGGCGGTTTTCAGACAAGCGTCTGGGGCCACCGCTTGGCCAGCGAGGCCCGGGACGCCTGGAAGGCCGCCTTCGGTTTTAAATACACCTTCTAGCGCGACGGCAGGCAGAGGCGCCGCAGCCAAATCCGGCTGCGGCGCCTCTGCCTGCCCCCTTAAGTACCATGCGCATCCGGGAACAGGCTCTGACCCCCGGCACCTGGCTAGCCGCAAAATGGACTCAGGCGACAAGGGGCGCGACCATGGCGCCCAACACCCGCACGGCATCCGCCGGAGCCAGACGCACCATCACCCCGCGCTGGCCGCCGTTGATGATGACCGAAGCTTCGGACATGGCCGCCGCCTCGATGGCGACCGCCACTTTCTTGCGCGAGCCAAAGGGACTGATGCCGCCGACATGGTAGCCGGTGACCTTCTCGGCCTCGGCCGGGGGCATCATGGCCGCCGCTTTGCCGCCAAAGGCCGCAGCCACCCGTTTCATGGAGAGTTCGCCGTCGGACGGAACCACGGCGCAAGCCGGTTTGCCGTCCACCAGCACCATGAGCGTCTTGAGCACCCGGGACGGTGCTTCGCCGATGGCCGCCGCCGCCTGCAAACCGATCCGCTCCGCCCCGGATTCGTAGTCGTATTGTATGGTTTCAAAGGCGATCCCGGCCTTGGCCAGAAACTGCGTCGCCCGAGTCGTTTTGGACATGTGGTTCACCTCAAAAGCGTGGTACCCGGCGGGCATAGCCAATTGCCGCACCCCGGGCAAGCACCGGCCAGCACCGTCGCCGGGGAAGTGTGAGAGAAAGGAGGCGAAGAGGCCTCCGGCGGCCAAAGGGCTGAGCCCTTTGGAATCCCACCTGGGGTGAGTCTGATTTGACCGGGTATGCTGCCAAGTCGACGGGCGGAAGTTGAGCAGGAAAAGACGGAAAAAGGTCGGGGCCATGACCGTTGCTGTTTGAGTCTGACAGGAACCACCTTGCTGCGGCCGCCGGTCCCGCTTCTTGACCCGCTGTCTGCGCCCAGGCAGGATTGCAACCGTGTTACGGTCCACCGGCAGCAGACCGGCCAACGTCCCGTGCGCGAGGTTGCCCATGCCCCACCCCCTGTTCAGCCGGTATATTGGCATTGATTATTCCGGAGCCGCCACGCCCGAAAGCCGTCTGCGGGGGATTCGGGCATATGTGGCCAATGAAGCGTCCCCACCGCAGGAAATCCGGCCCGAGCCGGCTCTACCGCAATGCCACTGGTCCAGGCGCACCTTGGCCCAATGGCTCCTCGACCGCCTGAAGGAAAGCACCCCGACCCTGGTTGGCATCGACCACGGTTTTTCCTTCCCCCTCTGTTACTTTGATCAATACCACCTGCCCCCTGACTGGTCGCAGTTCCTAAACGATTTCCAACGCCACTGGCCGACCGACCAGCCGGGGATCAATGTCCAGAGTTTACGCCCGGGAGGTGCCGACAACGACGAGGCCCGCCAGGGCAATGCCACTTGGCGGCGTTGTGCCGAGATACGCACGCGCGAGGCCAAGGTCCGGGGAGGCGGCGAACAGCTCGGCATACCCGTCGAGAGACGCACGCCCAGAGCCAAGTCGGTCTTTCACTTCGGCGTGCCCGGTTCGGTTGCCCACTCGACCCATGCCGGCCTGCCCTGGCTGCGCACGCTCCGGACCAAGGCCGGCGAACGGGTCCATTGGTGGCCCTTTGACGGCTGGGACATTCCGGCGGGGAAGACGGTGGTGGCCGAAGTCTATCCGTCGCTCTGGAGCGGCCTCTGGCCTCGGGAGGACCGGACCCAGGACCAGCATGACGCTTATTGCACTGCGGCCTGGCTGCAGCAGGCCGACCAGGACGGCACTCTGGCAAGCTTCTTCCAGCCAAACCGTACGGACACAGAGCGGGCCATCGCCGCGTTCGAGGGCTGGATTCTCGGCGTGTCCTGATGGTTGCCAGCGGGTGGCCCTACGGTTCTGGCTGACACTGGCGTTTTGTGAGAGAATCAGGCAAAAATCAGAGAGGATTGTATCTCCTGCCAGAGGCCGCATCGCGCTATCAACCGAGGCCAAGAGAAAACTCCCAAGACAGGAATGCTATTCATGCACCCCGACAAGTCTTCAGACGACCTGACATCCGCTGACCTACAGAGCGCAAGCGAGGCGCTGGCCGAGAGGATTGGCCGATGGGCCGGCAAAAACAACAGTCTGGTCACGGCCATCCCCGGCCTGACGCTCAACGCCTGGGACGCGCCGACTGACCTTACGCACTATGTCCACGAGCCAAGCCTGTGCCTCATTGCCCAGGGAGCCAAGCGCGTGGTCCTGGGAAAAGAGACCTACACCTATGATGCTGCCCATTTCCTTATCAGTTCCGTTGAGCTGCCGGTCGTGGCCCAAATCAGCGAGGCCAGCCGGGAAAGACCCTACCTGGGACTGGGCCTCAAGCTTGACCGGCCGACCATCGCCCGGATGATGGCCGACAGCAATGTGCCGCTCCCCCAGGCGCAGCAATCGGGCCGCGCCCTGGCCACGGGCGAAGTCACGGCGCCACTTATAAACGCCTTCCACCGCCTGATCGATTTGCTCGACACGCCGCAAGACATTGCCATCCTCGCGCCGCTGATTCAACGCGAGATACTCTACCGCCTTCTGGTTGGGGACCAGGGGGCGCGGCTGCGGCAGATCGCCTCGTCCGGCACCCAGAGCAACCAGATTGCCCAGGCCATCGACTGGCTGCGGGACAACTATACCCAGCCGCTGCGCATTGACGATCTGGCAACCTATGCCAAAATGAGCACTTCGTCTTTCCATCGCCACTTCCGGGCCGTGACGACCAAGAGCCCCTTGCAGTTTCAAAAGCTCTTGCGGCTGCATGAAGCCCGACGCATGATGCTGACCGACAACCTTGATGCAGCCACAGCCGCCTTTCAGGTCGGCTATGAGAGCCATTCCCAATTCAACCGTGAATACAGCCGCCTCTTTGGCGCACCGCCCTTGCGGGATATTAAAAAAATACGGCAGTTTTCCATGGAACCACAACAAGGCCGTGCTGCCCCGGCCCCGGTGGCGAACCACGCGGCCAAAATGTAAAGACCACCCCCCATACCTGGACAGCTTTTGTTTGAAGCCTCCCATCCCCGGCCCTCGTCTGCCTTCCGGTTCCTGCCGCAGCGGTCCGACTGTCTGGCCTGGGCCGTTTGTTGCCCGGGCGGGCGGCTCCCGTTCCAGGCCCAGTGGCTGCCCAAGCCGCCAGTCTGTCCGGGCAGGCAGGCGGCGGCAAAAGCGAACGCTTCTCATTCACGCCAGGATCGGGCAATATTTTTGCAGGAATGGACGTTCCTCCCCCCACTGTCTTGACGTATTGAGCACATGGTCCTGCGGCCAGACCAGCCGCGGGCGGACCGGCTGCACGCCATTTCGTTACGACAAGGAGACCCTGCATGCTGTACAGAAAAATGCCGAAAACCGGTGACGAACTCTCCATACTTGGCTTCGGCTGTATGCGCCTGCCCATGGCGGAAGGAACAATCGACGAGCCGCGAGCCATTGCCCAGATCCGCAGCGCCATTGACGCCGGCGTCAACTACATGGACACGGCCTGGCCCTACGTCAACGGGCAAAGCGAACCACTGCTCGGCCGGGCCTTGAAAGACGGCTACCGGGAACGGGTCAAGGTCGCCACCAAACTCCCCACCTGGCTCCAACACAGCCGCGCGGATATGGACCGCTACCTCGATGCCCAACTCCAACGCCTGGGTACCGACCACATCGACTACTATCTGGTCCATTCCCTTGACGGACCGTCGTGGGACCGGGTCGCGGCCCTTGGCATTGGGGATTTTCTCGATCAGGCAAAAGCCGATGGCCGCATCGTCAACGCCGGCTTCTCCTTCCACGGCTTGGCCGAGGATTTCACCCGCATTGTCGACGCCTATCCCTGGGATTTTTGCCAGATCCAGTACAATTACCTGGACCAGCAGTTCCAGGCCGGCACCAATGGCCTCAACTACGCCGCATCCAAGGGCCTGGGGGTGATCGTCATGGAACCGCTTCGCGGCGGCAACCTGGGCCTTCCCACCGCGCCCCCGGCTGTGGCCGATATCTGGAATGCGGCCACGATCAAACGCACGCCCGTGGAATGGGCCTTGCGCTGGATCTGGAACCACCCGGAAGTCACGGTCGTCCTGTCGGGCATGAACGAGGAAGCCCACATCGAGCAGAATCTGGCCATTGCCGCCGAGGCCGCAGCCAACTCCCTGAGCGATGCGGAATTGGAGCTGGTGGACCGGGCCGGGCGCACCTACAAGGAATTGATGCAGGTCGGTTGCACGGGCTGCGGCTATTGCATGCCCTGCCCCATGGGCGTCCAGATTCCCAAGTGCTTTGACTTCTACAATAAAATGCACATGTTCGGAAACATCGCGGAAGCAAAATTCATGTATGCCGCCTTTGGGAGCGGCATAACGGGCAATGACGAGCCAGGATTCGCCTCACAGTGCGTGGCCTGTGGCGAGTGTCTGGAAAAGTGCCCGCAGCACATTCCCATTCCGGATATACTGACAAAAGTCGCCGCCGAGATGGAGGGTCCGGGCTTCCAGGAACAAGTGGACGGAATCAGAGAGCACTTCAAGAAAGGCCTCTCCTAAGAACGTTTCGGCCCCTTGCGGCGTGCCGGCCGGCACGCCGCAAGGGCTACAACCAAGCGCCTATGCGCATGAAGCGATGAACATACTCTATTACGACTGTTTCGCCGGCATAAGCGGCGACATGCATCTGGCCGCCATGATCGCGCTTGGGGTCGATCCCGGATATCTGCGGGCTGAATTGTCCAAACTCGGTCTGGACCATGAATTCGAGTTGCAGGTGGCCACCGATTCCCGCCACGGCATCCACGGCACCCGGGTGGACGTGATCCTCAAGGAACAGCATGGCCACCACGCCCAGGCCGGGGGCCACGGGCATGAAGCAGCGCCGCACGACCACAGCCATGGACACGATCACGGGCACGGCCATGAGCACGGCCACGGCCATACCCACGCCAGCGACAGCCACGGGCACGGCCACCACGACGCCCAGTCGGGCGGAAACGGCCATGGACCGCATCGAAACCTCGCCGCCATCGAGGCGATCATCCGGGGGAGCAGCTTGTCCGAGGCGGTCAAGCAGACCAGCCTGGACATCTTCCGGCGGGTGGCCGAGGCTGAAGCCCGGGTCCACGGCAAGACCATAGACGAGGTCCATTTCCATGAAGTCGGGGCCACCGACTCCATCGTGGACATCGTGGGCGCGGCCATCTGCTTTCATCGGCTGGGCGTGGACGCGGTGTGGGCCTCTCCGGTGGAACTCGGCGGCGGCTTTGTCCGCTGCGCCCATGGCCTCATCCCGGTTCCTGCTCCGGCCACGGTGGAAATCCTGCACGGCATCCCGACCACGCGCGGCGCAGTGGCCCAGGAAACCACCACGCCGACCGGCGCGGCCATCCTGGCGGCGCTGGTCGACACCTTCACTGACACGCCGGCCCTGGTGACGGAAAAAACCGGCTACGGCATCGGCCACCGGGAAACAGCCATCCCCAACGTGCTGCGGGTCCATCTGGCCCGCCCGGCCTCGCCCCGGACCGCTGGTTCGGTTTTGCCGGCCCGCCTGCTCCAGTGCAACATCGACGACATGACCGCCGAAATGCTCGGCGTCGCCATGGATGTCCTCATGGAGAACGGGGCCATGGACGTGCATTTCACCCCGATCCTGATGAAAAAAAACCGCCCGGCCACCTGCCTGTCGCTCCTGTGTTCCGTGGCCGACGAGGAACGCTTCAAGGAACTGCTTTTCCGCCACACCACCACCCTTGGCATTAAAAGCTTCCCGCTTGACAAGACAGTGCTGGCTGTCGCCTTTGAGCGCCTGGACACCCCGCTTGGAACCGTGACCATGAAAAACGCCCTGAAAGACGGGAAGGTGCTGCGCTCCAAGCCGGAACTGGAAGATTGCCGGGAGCTGGCCCGACGCCACGATATCCCCCTGACCGAAGTCTACGCCTCCATCGCCAGGAGCGGGAAAGAGCGGAGCCCACAATGTCCCAAGTCCTGACCGCTGACCAAAAATACCGCAACCTGCTTACTGCCCTGGGCTCCCTGGGCCACGCCGTGGTCGCGTTTTCCGGCGGGCTGGACAGCACCTTCCTGCTCCACAGCGCCCGGCAGGCCCTGGGAAACAAGGTCCTGGCCGTCACCGTGGTCGCACCCTATACGCCCCGGGCCGACGTGCAAGACGCCAAGGCCACGGCCCAGGCCCTGCAGGTCCGCCACCTGCTGCTGGACGCCCCGTTCCCCGAGACGATCCGGGACAATCCGCCGGACCGCTGCTACCGCTGCAAGCACCACCTCTTTACGCGCCTCGTGGCGACGGCCCAGGCCGAGGACATTGCCCGTGTCCTGGACGGGACCAACCTTGACGACCTGGATGACTACCGTCCGGGCCTCAAAGCCCTGGGCGAACTTGGCGTCATAAGCCCTCTGCTGGCCGAGGGCCTGACCAAACAGGACATCCGGGACCTTTCCAGGAGGCACGGCCTTGTCTGGGACAAACCGGCCGGGGCCTGTCTGCTTTCGCGCATCCCCTACGGCACACGCATCGAAGACGCCGAACTGCGGCGCATCGACCAGGCCGAAGACTTTCTGCGTGAACTCGGGTTTGCGGCCGTGCGGCTTCGAAGCCACGGCGATGTGGCCCGCATCGAAGTTCCCCGCGACCGGGTGGCCGACGTGATTGAAGCCGACCGGCAGCATGGCATTTACGCCCGGCTCACAGCGCTTGGCTACCGCCACGTGGCCGTGGATCTGGCCGGCTACCGCATGGGCAGCTTAAACGATCACGCTTCCTAGTGTCTGCGTCTACGCAGTCCGTGGACGCAGACAAGCAAGACAATCGCTTGAAATACAAAATTATTTCTTAAAAAATACCGCCGTATTTTTTAAGGGACACGCCGCCTCGGCGCGGATAAAGAGAAGAGCATGGACACGCAAGAGACCTTGAAGCAGTTGCTGACCGCCATCCGGGACGGCAGCCTGGACGTGGACCAGGGCATGGAGCGGTTGCGCGACTTTCCCAGCCTGGACCTGGGCCACAGCATCATCGACCTGCATCGCTCGCTTCGAAACGGCTTCCCCGAGGTGATCTACGGCGAGGGCAAGACGCCGCAGCAGGTGGGCGAAATATTCCTGCACATGCGTGAGCACGCAAACGTCCTGGCCACCCGCGTTTCGCCGGAAATGGCCGGGCATGTGCAGTCGGTCTGCCCCGAGGCCGACTATGACGCCCTTGGCCGCACCCTGACCCTTGTCCAGGGCGAGATCACGTATCGGGAGGGGGAGATCGCCATTGTCACCGCCGGGACCTCCGACCTGCCCGTAGCCGAGGAGGCGCGAGTGACCTGCCGGATGCTCGGCAGCCGGGCCTTTGTCGTGTCCGACGTGGGCGTGGCCGGCATCCACCGGCTCCTGGACCGGCTCGATGCCATTCGCCGGGCCCGGGTGATCATCGTGGTGGCCGGCATGGAAGGGGCGCTGGCCAGCGTCATCGGCGGGCTGGTGTCCCAGCCCATTGTGGCTGTGCCCACCTCGATTGGCTACGGCGCCTCCCTGGGCGGGCTCTCGGCCCTGCTCGGGATGCTCACTTCCTGCGCCAGCGGGGTGACGGTGGTCAATATCGACAACGGTTTTGGTGCGGCCTGCGCCGCCTGCAAGATCAACAATCTCTTCCCGGCCTGACGGCCGGGCGGCCCCTGGCTCCCGGGGCGTTGCAAACGTGCCCCATCCCGCCTTCCAGCCGCCCATTTGGTCTGTGCCGGATGTTTGCGGCCGGGACTCGCGGACTGCCCGCAAGTCGCGCCAGCGACATAACAAAAGGGCCAGGGGTCACGCCGGACCCTGGCCCCTCTCTGTCTGGCCGGCCGCCTTGCCCCGACCGGAGCGCGGCGACACGCCGGGCGGTCCCGGCCCGTCCTTGCGCCACGCGCCTCTCGCGGGACGGTCCGGCCGGACCTAGGACTCGAAATCCACGACCCGGCGTTCGGCCACCACCTTCTTGACGAATTCGACCACTTCCATGTGCAAAGGGTGGGTGGCGTAGGCGTTGAGGTCTTCCTTGGTCTTAAACGTGGTATAGAGCACGAGGTCCGTGGCCGGCACGGAAGCGAAAATATCCTGGCCTTCGGCCACCCGCATGTCCAAAACGAGCGGCAGTTTGGCCGGCAGCGCCAGGAGCCGGGCCTTCATTTCCGCCGCATTGTCGGCCTTGTCCCGGCCCTCGGCCGTGTCTTTGAGGGTCCACATAACGATATGCGTGATCATGAGCCTCTCCTTGATCCTTTTGGCCGACCCTATCGCGAACCTGTCCGGGATGCCAGGGCTGTCTCACCGGGCCGGGCCAGACCCCTCAAAAACGCCGTAGCCCCTCGTTGCCGCAAGGCCGGAGTACCGGTTTATGGGCTCAGACAAACTTTCGTTGTCATGCTCGCGCAGACGCCCTATTGATCAGGTTGTCTGGCCGGCCCGGAAAGTGGGCCGCCAGGCTGCCGTGTATTGCCCAAAGAGCGCCATGGGAAAGCAGATCCCGGACGCGCGCCATGAAGAAAGGACACAAACAGTCATGAAGAGCGGAGCAGACCCAGTGAAACGTATTTTTCCTATTAATTTCTACAAGAGTGTCGGGGCGTTGGTTGCCGCAACCCTCTTGATGTCGACCCTTTTCCCGGCTGCGGCCGCCCTGGCTGCGGGAAAACCCTTCACCTTTGAAAATGTCGAGCAGGCGGCCAAGGAACTGGCCACGACTCCCTTCAAGCCTGCGCCCGCCATACCGGAAGCGCTGCACAAGCTTGATTACGACACTTGGCGGAAAATCCGCTTCAGGCCGGACAACGCCTTTTTCGGGAAGGGGAAGTCCCCGTATGAGCTGCAATTTTTCCATCCGGGTTTTTTGTACGACCGCACGGTCAAACTGCATGTCATTGACGGCGACAAGGTCGAACCCCTGGCCGTGACCAAGGCCATGTTCGACTACAGCCAGGTCAAGGATCTGGCCGATCAACTGCCCACGGAAATCGGGGCTGCCGGCTTTCGCATCCATAGTGCCATCAATACGGCCAGCTACCTCGATGAATTCACCGTGTTCCTGGGAGCGTCCTATTTTCGGGCCGTGGCCAAGGGACAGGCCTACGGCCTGTCGGCCCGGGGACTGGCCATCAATACCGCCGAGCCAGAAGGTGAAGAATTTCCCTGGTTTCGCGAATTCTGGATTGTCAAGCCGGCTGCCGGCAAAGCCGCCAAGGGCCTGACCATCTACGCCCTCCTGGACAGCGACAGCCTGACCGGGGCCTACGCCTTCACGATTGTCCCGGGCCGGGAAACCGTC
This sequence comes from Desulfovibrio sp. DV, assembly GCF_001936595.1. Taxonomy (GTDB): domain Bacteria; phylum Desulfobacterota; class Desulfovibrionia; order Desulfovibrionales; family Desulfovibrionaceae; genus Solidesulfovibrio. The sequence continues at coordinate 46,276 of NZ_MLBG01000014.1, read as the reverse complement.
ATGGACGTCACCTCCCGCATCTACCCGCGAACCCCGATCAAAAAGCTCGGCATTGCGCCGCTGACCAGCATGTTCCTGTACGGCGAGAACTCCCTGCCGGGAAGCCGCATGGACTGGCGTCCCGAGGTCCACGACTCCGACGGCCTGCTGGTCCATTTCGCCAATGGCGAATGGCTGTGGCGACCGGCCCAGAATCCGGCCACGCTTTTGGTCAACAGCTTCGAGGCGGACAATCTCAAGGGGTTTGGCCTGCTGCAGCGCGACACGGAGTTTGCCGACTACCAGGACACCGAAGCGCGCTATGAAAACCGCCCAAGCCTTTGGATCGAGCCCCGCGGCGACTGGGGGCCGGGCCGGGTGGAGATGGTGCTGATCCCGTCCGAGCAGGAAATCCATGACAATGTCGTGGCCTATTTCAGCCCCAAGGTGGCGGTCGCGCCCGGAACGGCGCTTCGTTTTGATTACCGGATGCGCTGGCTGAAAACGCCGGCCGACCTGCCGCCCGGAGTGCGGACCGCAGCCACCCGCTCGTCGCAGCCGGACAAGAACAGCCGGTTTTTCGTCGTGGATTTCATGGGCGACAAGCTGCCCGCCCTCAAGCCTGACGCCAAGGCCGAAGCGGTCGTCAGCGTCGGTCCTGGAGCCACCCTGCTGTCGCAACAGTGCTTTCGAAATCCTGTGACCGGCGGCTACCGCCTGACTTTTGCCATTGGTTTCGAGGGCGGCTCCACCCTGCAGGGCATCCTGCCGGAAAAACGCGGCCCCATCGAGTTGCGGGCGTTTTTGAAATTTGACGACAAAAGCGTCAGCGAGACCTGGAGCTACGCTGTAACCCCGGGGAAATCATGAGCCGGGCTGCGGATTCCCAGTCCAAGCCCGACCGGGAAAAACCCTGGCTCGATGGGCTTGGCGCGCGGCTTATGGCCTATTTGCGCCGGTTGCCCCTGCCGGAGGCGACGCGGCTCAAGACGGCCCTCGACACCATCGGCCGGCTCCCACCGGGGGAAAACGATACTGCCCTGGCCACCCGGCAGGCCATGGCCGATCTGATGGCGCGCCTGGATACCCCGCGCCCCGATCCCGGCCTGCGCCCCACCCCGCCCCTGTTGCGCACGCCCATGGCCCCGGAATCCATGGGCCTTCGGGTCTGGCGCAAGGCTGTGGCCAAGGCCGTGGGAACGCCACCGCCTGAAGAGGGACAGCCTCCCAAACCCTCCACGGCTCCAAAGGAGAACAGGGCGCAGACCTGGAGCACGGTGGCCGGCCGTCGCCGTCTGGTCCTGGCCTTGCTCATCTTTGTGCCGACAGCCTTTGCCGTCCTGCGCATGGCCTCGGTTCTGCCCCACGAAGGCGGCACGGCCCTGGAGAAAGTCCTGCTGGTGGTTTTCGCCATGCTCTTTGCCTGGATCTCCGTCGGCTTCTGGACGGCCATGGTCGGTTTTTTCACCCTGCTCCTGCGCTTTGACCGTTTTGCCATCACCCGGCCCCAGCCGTCGGATGCCCCGGTCCGGCCGGATGCGCGCACGGCCATTGTCTTCCCGGTCTACGGTGAGGATATGGACCGGGTCACGGCCGGCATGGAAGCCGTCTACCGGTCGCTTGCGCGCGACGCCGACATCGGCCAATACGACTTCTTCATCTTAAGCGACACCCGGGACCCGGAAGCCTGGGCCGAAGAAGAGGCGGCCTGGGCCGGCCTGCGCGAGCGGCTGGACGGGCAGGACCGCATCTTCTACCGCCGCCGCCGGGTCAACACCAAGATGAAAAGCGGCAATATCGCGGACTTTTGCCGCCGCTTCGGGGCCAACTACGTCTATATGCTGGTCATGGACGCCGACAGCGTCATGAGCGGCGAAACCATCGCCCGCATGGTGGCCGTCATGGAAGCCCGGCGGGAGGTGGGCATCCTGCAGTCGGTCCCGGCCATTGTCGGACGCGAGACCTTTCTGGCCAGACTGCAGCAGTTCGCCAGCCACCTCTACGGCCCCATGTTCTCTGCCGGCCTCAGCTTCTGGCTTCTGGGCGACGCCCAGTTCTGGGGGCACAATGCGCTGATCCGCATCCGGCCCTTCATGCGCCACTGCGCCCTGCCCCGGCTGTCCGGCAAGCCGCCCCTGGGCGGCGAGATTTCCAGCCACGATTTCGTCGAGACCGCGCTCATGCGCCGGGCCGGCTGGAGTGTCTGGCTGGCCTATGACCTGCCCGGGAGCTACGAGGAAGCACCGCCCAACCTGCTGGCCGAACTGGCCCGGGACCGGCGCTGGTGCAAGGGCAACATGCAGCACTTGCGGCTGGTCTTCACCCGCGGCTTCATTCCGGTCCACCGGGCCCTTTTTTTAAACGGCGTCATGGCCTACGGCTCGGCCCTGCTCTGGTTCCTGTTTCTGGCCGTGTCCACGGCCGAGGCCATCATCGAGTCCCTGACCCCGCCCACCTATTTTCCACCGACGCGCACGCTTTTTCCCGAGTGGCCGATCTGGGAGCCATGGTGGGCCTTAAGCCTGTTGGCCACCACCGGCGTGCTGCTCTTTCTGCCCAAGGTGTTTGCCGCCTTCCTGGTCCTGGTCAAAGGCCGCGGCCGGCTTTTCGGCGGATTCTGGAGACTTGCTTCCAGTATGGTCATCGAGGTGGTCGTCTCGTCGCTTTTGGCTCCGGTGCGGATGCTCTTTCACAGCAAATTCGTCAGCATCACCCTGCTTGGCCGGGAGACCGGCTGGGGGCGCCAAGTGCGCGACGACCGCTCCACGGCCTGGTCCGACGCGGTGCGCTTCCACCTTGGCGGCACGCTGCTGGCCGCCCTGTGGGCCGGCACGCTCTATCTGTACAACCGGGAGTTCTTCTGGTGGGTGTGCCCGATTTTCGGGCCGTTGCTCCTGGCCATTCCCCTGTCCGTGGTGACCAGCCTGCCCGGCCTTGGGCGGTGGCTCAAAACCCTCGGGCTGCTGCTTATCCCTGAAGAAGTGGAGACGCCGCGCGAACTCTCGGAGATGGCGGCCCTCCATGAACGAAACGCCCTGGCTTCCCGGCCGCTGGGCATCCCCCGGGAGCACGGCGTGGCCCTGGCCGTGGTCGATCCGGCGGCCTGCAGCCGCCGGCTTGGCCTGCTTGGCCGGCCCTCGCGGGCCTCCAGGGGAGACGCGGCCGTTCGTCAGGAACTTGTGGACAAGGCCGTGCGCCTTGGGCCGCAGGGGCTGACGCGGGCGGAAAAATCAGCCCTGCTCGAGGACCCGGCCGCCCTGGTCGCGGCCCACCGCTCGGTCTGGCTGCTGCCCGAGGAGGCCCTGCGGGATCAGTGGTTTACGTCCTGGCGCTGACCTGACGCGCTGCGCCGGGGACGGTCCTCCGCGGCCGGCCCCGGCGGCATCGGCGCAAGGCTCAACCCACAAGCGTGCCAAGGCGGCGGCCAGTCCGCCTGGCGGCTCAACCCGACAGCCTGACGGCATCGCCGACCTGCCCGGCCAGGCGCTCGGGCACCCGCCAGTCCCGCAGCAGCCGGGCCGCCGCCGGCGGGACCAAAGCCTCCCAAGGTTCGCCCGCAACCATCCGGCGGCGAATGGCCGTGGCGCTTAGGCCCTTGTCCTCGGGCGGGACCTCCCACAGGACGCGCGTACGCAGCCCCAGGCTTTGAAACCGCCCGAGCTTGCGCCGTCCCCACTCGTCGTAAATGGTCAACAAAAACAGCGCATCCATCGGAACGTAGTGGCGATACAGTTCCGGCAGATTGATGGGAAAAGGCACAACGAAAAATTCCTCCGGCCCAAGGCCGGCCTCGGCCAGGACCGCGTGCAGCAGTTGGGCCCGCTCGAAATAGGTCAGCGGATTGGAGCTCTCCAGGCTGCGCAACGGGTCGGCCGGATCATGCCGGGTGTGGCTCGGGTCGGGGTTGGTGACGCCGACCACCAGCCGGTCGCACAGGGCCTTGCCCGCCAGCAGGTACTTGAGATGATCGTTGTGCAGCACCTGAAACCGGCCATGAATCACGGCCTGGGCCACTTTTTCGCTCATGGCGCCTCTCCTTGGGGACCCGGCCCCTCAGGTTCAGGCGGCGGCAGGACAAAAGGCGCATACGGTCCGGGCCAGTACGGCCGGTCTGCCGGGGTGTCCATCACGCCCTGGAGCTTGGCCAGCTCCAGGCCGTTTAGCACCAGCAGCATGAGTTCCGGGCCACGGACCTGCCCCAGACAGCCGGCTGCGGCCGAGACTTCGTCGAAGCAGGCCACGCCGTCGATCCGCTGGCCCCGACCGCGCATGACAAGCGGCACGGCCTCTCCCGAATGGATAAGCGGCCCGGCGCTTGGCGTGGAGTGGTCCGCCGTCACGATGAGCAGCACTTCCGGATCGTCCCAGAAAGGCTCCAACCCCTTGGCCAGCCCCTGATCCAGCAACTCGATGACCGCTTTTTTGCCCAGCGGGTCCTTGCGATGGGCCGCCTCATCCGGAGCCTTGGTATGGACGTGGATGAAGTCGAAATCCTGCAAAGCCTGATGCGCCAGGAGCAAACGCCCGGCAAGGTCACGGCCGGGATCGGCCGTATCGGCCACAGGTATGGGCGTCAGGCCCAGCAGCCGCGCCAACCCATGGAACAGGACTCCCGAGGCAATGGATGCGCCGCGCAGGCCGAAGCGCTCGCTAAAGGCAATGACGGGTTTCAGCTGCCCGGCCCGTTGGGTCACCAGGCCATTTATGACCGGGAGTCCTTGCTCCAAGCGCTTTACCTTGAGCGGATGGGCTTCAAGCCGGCGGTGCACCCATCCGAGGTAGTGCGTCAGGGCCTGGGCCGTACGTCTGGCCCGGATCAGTTCCTCCGGGTCTGCGCCGGCCGCGTCCAGGGGGAGAATGCTGGAGGCGAAGACGCCGTCACGCATGGGATTGGAATCGGTTACGTGCGGCGAAACTTCGCCGGCAAGCGACAGCACGCCGAAGAGGCCGTTGGTGTGGTGCAGCCGGATGGCAACGCCCTGGGCCTCAAACAGGCTCACCGCCTCAAGCAGGGCGGCAATCTCCTGGGCATCGGCCGGCCCGGCCTTGTCCCGCACCACCCGCAGCCGCCCGGCGTCATTTGCCGCCGACACGAAATGGGCCAGGACCGCAACCTGCCCGGGCTTGAGATCGACGCCGGCGCCAAGGGCCTCAATGGCCCCTCGGCCTGGAAATTCCGCGGCAGGAAAGCCGAACATGGCGAAATGGGCGTTTTCGCTCGGCAGGGCCTGCCCGAGAAGTCCGGCGTGGAACAGGCCGTTGGCCCCTTCGCGGGCCATGCGGTCCAGGGTCGGCGTCCGGGCGGCCTCAAGCGGCGTCCTGCCCCCCAGGGCCTCGTAACTCCGGTCGCCAAGGCCGTCGAGCACGATCAATATGCATTTGCTGGGCATAGGACCTGCCATGCTGCACAGTTACAGTGTAAATAGGCAATTCCTATCAGGCGCGGGACGATGCATCGGAAAACAGTATTGGTCACACCGCGGACTTTCCTCTAAAAATCATGTTATGCTCTTCGATATTCACGTGCACAGCGACATCTCTCCATGCAGCCATCTTGCACTTTCTGATATCCTCAATCACTCCCGGCGTCGAGGCCTGGACGGCGTGTGCATCACGGATCACGGGACCATGGCTGTGGGCAGTCGTGTCCGCGAGGGGATGCAGGCTGATGGACTGTGCGTGATTGTGGGCATGGAATACACAACGCCCCAGGGCGACTTTCTCGTTTTCGGGCCGTTTGAGCATCTGCCCCCGGGCCTTGCTGCCCAAGACCTGCTTGCGCTTGTCGATCTGGGTGCAGGCGCGGCCGTTGCCGCCCATCCCTTTCGGCCGGGGCGGACCGTTGTGGAGAGTGTTCTCACATCCAACGCCTGCCGGCTGGTCGAGGCGGTCAACGGCCGCAACCCGGCTGCGGCCAACGAACAGGCCCTTGCCCTGGTCCGACGCCGGAAGGTCGTCGGCCTGGGCGGCAGCGATGCCCACAGCCTGGACGAACTGGGCCGGATGGCCACCCGCCTCCACACGCCGGTACACTGCCGCCAGGACTTCATCGCGGCCCTGCGCCAGGGCCGCTGCGAAGAGCACGTCATGCCCCCGCTCCCTGCCCCGATGGCGACACGTGCCTCTGGAAATACCCGATAGCAAGAGACCCCGCTGATGCGGGGCCTCTTGCCTGGGAACTGCCTGTGGGCCGCTGTGTCCAGGCGGGCAGACAGCCCTGCCCGAAACCGGCCATCGGTGCGACGGGGCGAGCTCCCGCCGCTTAGGGCGTAAGGCCCAGGGCCGTTCTCTTGGCGCGGATGCGGGCATCGATGAGCTCCGCAGCCTTGACCGGGTCGCCCTCCACGGCAAAACTCGCCCCCACAACACCCTCCAGCCCCGAAACGGCCAGATCGGTGACGAGCTTGCTGCCGAGAATCGGCGGAGCCAGCCCGAGGACGGTAAAAATGCCGCTGGCCACCGCGTACAGGCCAATGGTGGCGGCTTTTTCCGAATACCATTCCGGCGCGGCCGCAGCCACCGGCAGATCCGAAATGTCCACGCCAAGAGCGGTAGCCAACATGCCGCACAACTGCATGATTCTGGAGTTGTCCACGCAACTGCCCACATGCAGGACCGGCGGTATCCCCAGGGCCTTGCAGACTTCGGACAGGCCCGGACCGGCCAGATCGGCGGCGGCCGGCATTAAAAGGCCCTGCTTGCCGGCGGACACGGTGACGCAGCCGGTGACCAGGACCAGCAGGTCGCGCTTGATGCACTCCCGGATCAGATTGGAATTTTGAAAGTCCTGCTTCACCTTCGGGTTGTTGCAGCCGACAATGCCGACAGCCCCGCGAATCTTGCCGGCCTTGATGGCATCGATCAGTGGCGCGGCCGTGCCGCCCAGGGCGGCGAGCACGGCTTCGTTGGAAAAGCCGGTCATGACCTCCACCGGTTCGACCGGGATCTCCACCCGGCCCGCATCGCGCACCGTGAAACGTTCGATGGCCAGTTCCACCACTTCCACGGCTTTTTGCCGGGCGTTTTGCACATCGAACTCGATGTGGGTCGCCCCGGTGAACTTGGCCTTGGGCGAGGTGGTGACGATGCGGCTGTGATAGCAGCCGGCCACGGTCACGAGGCTTGGCATGATGCACTGGTAGTCAACCACCACCACTTCCACCGCCCCGGTGACCAGGGCCAGTTCGGTCATGAGATGGTTGCCGGCCATGGGGATGCCCTGGCGCATGAGGAGTTCGTTGCCGGTGCAGCACAGGCCGGCCAGATTGATGCCCCGGGCTCCGGCCGCCTTGGCCTTGGCCAGCAGGGCCGGATCATGCACGGCGGCCAGGATCATCTCCGAGACGATGGGGCTGTGGCCGTGGACCAGGATGTTGACCTGATCGGCCTTGAGGACGCCGAGATTGACCTTGGACATCCTGGGCGTCGGCGTCCCGAACAGTATGTCCGAGACTTCGGTGGCAATCATGGACCCGGCCCAACCGTCGGCCAGCGAGAGCCTGGCGGCGTGCAGGCACAGGTTCACCGCGTCGTTGTCCACGCCCATGTGGGTGCGGTGCAGCATCTCGACCACGTCCCGGTCGACGCCGCGCGGGGTGATGCCCACTTTCTCCCAGAGCTCGCGGCGTTTGGCCGGAACCCGGCCGATAAAGGAGATCGAACCGCGCCGGCAGCCGAAGTCGTTAAAAAACTGTTCAGCCAGTTCCAGCGCCACAGCCTTGGCATCCTTGCCGGCAACCGACAGGCCGACCTCCTCGGCTATGCGGCGCAGCTTGGCCTCGTCGCGGATGCCGTAGTCGGCGGTTTTTCCCTCGCCAACAGCGAGCAACGTCTCAATCAGGTCGCGGCCGTGGTCCGAATGGGCTGCCGCCCCCGCAGCCACCATGCGGCCGAAGTTGCGGGCCACCACGACGTCGGCGTCGGCGCCGCAGACCCCGCGTTGCGGACCGTTGCCGAAGGGGTCGATGCGACAGGGACCCATGATGCAGTTGCGGCACGACAGGCCGAGTTCACAAAAGCCGCAGTGGGGCTCTTGTTCCCGCAGGCGATCCCAGACGGTCTCGACCCCGTCCTCCCGGGCCTTGGCGATCATTGCCTGGGCGTCCTTGCAGATGGAGTATTCGCTCAAATCTCTCTTGCCCATGGTTCCTCCGGCGGGATCAGGCCTTGACGCCGTAAACGGCGTTGGCCAGTCGGTTCGTGCCTTGCTTGAGATACAGGTTCACCTCGTCAAACGTGAGCGCCCCTGTCTTGCAGGCCGCAACACAGGCCGGGACCGCCCCTGCCGCAACGCGCTCATGGCATCCGTCGCACTTGACGGCCACGCTCGGACGTTCCGGCGCGTTTGCGTCTTTATAGAAACGGATGACGTAGTACGGGCAGGCCATGGCGCACATGCCGCAACCGATACACCGCGTCGGGTCCACGATTTTAAGGCCCTCGGCGATATCGTCGCGAATCGCCCAGGGCATGCAGGCTTCCTGACACGGGGCGGGTTCGCAGTGGCGGCACTTGTTGGGGAAGGGTTTTTTTTCCGGCCCCACGCCAAGATGAATGCGCGGTTTGGCCAGGATTTCCTCACGGATGGCCGAGGCCAGTGATTTGGACTGGGAATGAGCCTGCGCGCATCGGACCATGCACTGCATGCAGCCCACACACAGTTCGGGCCGGACGATGACGGTTTTTTTGAGCATAGTTCCTCCTTGCGGATCGGACAGGCCGCCTGGGCGGCGGCCGCAACTCAACCGAAACGAGCGTTTCCGGCCAGAGCGCCGCCGGGTGCGGCCAGGGGCGCGGCGTTTTGGACGTTGGACAGCCAGCCGGCCGGGATGTCCCGGCGGCGAAGCCCGCGTTTGACGGCAAAGGCCAGTTCCCCCAGCCGGGGGGGAGCGTCCAGTCCCACCGCGCCGACCAGACGATCCTCGCGAAAGACCAGCTTGAGATAGGAGCCGCGTGGCGTGCCGACATCCACAAAGTCGCAGCCCCGGGTCAGGGAGGGGTTGACCAGCCCGACCGAGATCATGCGCGAGCCGAAGACCGGAATGGCGTTCATGGCCAGACTCCCGGCGTAGCCCGCCTTGAGGCCGGCCATATTGAGCGCGGCCACCCGCCCCTGCTCCACCGCAACCGGCCAGATGGCATTGGTGCGGCGATCGCCGTGCACGATATCCGGGGCCTGGGCCAAATCGCCCGCGACATACACCCGCTCGTCGGACGTCCGCAGGGAAGCGTCCGCAAGCACGCCGTAATCGCACTCCAGGCCGCTGTCTGCCAGCCACTGCGTATTCGGCAGCACCCCCTTGCCGGCCGCGACCAGATCCACATCCAGGGTCGCGCCCGAGTCCAGGGTGAGCCGAAGCGGCCGGCCGGTCCCCTTGTCGATGGACGCCACCGAGGTGCTGGTCAAAAGGGTCACGCCCGGCGTGTTTTTAAGGCGCTCCCCCACCCACTCGCCCACATGGGCATCGACGTTGAGCGACAGCGGACGGGGCGAGGTCACAAGCAGCGCCACCTGCATGCCGCGCTTGAGGAGCCCCATCGTGAGCTTGAAACCGACCAGCCCGCCGCCAAGGACCGCAGCCATCCCGCCCGGTCGAACCCGGGCCAGAACCCTGTCCAGATCGCGCCTGCCCCTGAAGCAGCAAACCTCGCCGGCCGCATTCCCGGCGGACTCTACCGGGCGGGGCCGCGCGCCGCAGGCCAGCAGCAGTCGGTCGTAGGCCAGTTCCCTGCCCGATTCCAGGAGGAGCAGACCGCGACCGGCATCGAGGCTGACGGCCTTGTCCGCAAGGACCGAGACGCCCAGGCGGTTCCAGAAGCCGTCATCGGCCACATACATGCCCGGCTGGTCCATTTCCCCGGCCAGGACGTAGCTGATGAGCGGGCGGGAATACACGGGCAGGGGTGAGGGGTCCACGCCGATGATCTCGGCGGATTGACTGACCTTGCGAAGCCACTGGCAGGCGCTGCGACCGGCTGCGTGCAAACCGACGACAACGTAGCGCATGGGTCACCTCAGCGGTTGGGATTGAGGCGCGCACCACCCGTCGGATGCCGCCTGGTCGGTCATGGCGTTCAGGATGGCGCGACAGCCCCGGTCGACGATGTCGCGCTGGGACAGGTGCAACACACAAGGAGAGGCGAGTTGGCGTTCAGACAAGCTCGAGAGAAGCGGAATGGACGTTGCCAGGGGAGGAAGGCCGGGGATGTCGGGCAGAAGCGTCCCTTCCGGAGCCCGGTTGAGGACCAGGGCCTGACGGACCAGACCCAGGTCGGCCGCCATGCCGGCGATCTGGGCGGCCACAGCAAGGCTTCGCCAACTCGGCTCGGCAACGATAATCAGACCGTCCACAGCGGCCACGGTGCCCCGCCCCAGATGTTCGACGCCGGCTTCGAGGTCGACGATGAGGCATTGGCTTCGTTCCAAAAGCAGATGGACCAGAAGCGCCTTGAGCAAGGCATTGGCTTCGCAGGCGCACCCGCCGCCGGCTCCTGCCACCGAGCCCATCACCAGAAGATTGAGGTTTCCGAGGCACACCCGCAGGCGTTCCGGAAGATCGGACACCTCAGGGCTCAGGTTGATAAACCCATTGCCGACCCGTTCCCGGATGAGGCTTTCGTCCAGAACGAGGGGAGGCGGAATGCTCTCGGGCGGCAAGCCAAGAGCCGAACCGAGCGAGAGGGCCGTGTCCGCGTCGACCAGCCAGGTTTCCCGGCCGCAGCGGGCCAGGTAATCGCCTATCCAGGCGGCGAGCGTCGTCTTTCCCACGCCGCCTTTTCCAGCTACGGCCAGCTTCACGAAAGCCTCCAGCCCGGAAAAAGTATGATAAAAACGAGTATTAATTGATATCCGAAGGCCGTGAACGGGTCAACGGGAACCTGGGGCAGGCGACCGCGTAACAAGAAAGAAGCGCAGCAGGGATGATGCAAGGGCCGGAGCATGAATCAGTGCGGGCAAGATGCGTTCATGCCCGTCATTACGGCCCTCTTGGGCTCCAGCAGATATTTCGCGCGCGTCTGGCTGCAACAACAATTCTGGCCGCCTCAGGAGCGTCGAGAAAACCTGTCGGCTCATGCGGCAGGTACAACCTCCCTAATAAATATCAAGGAAATGCAAACAAGAACAGATCACAGGACAACCAGTCTTTCCTCCCCTTGGTGTTTCCAATCAATTCTACATATCCATAAATACTGGTACCACCCATTTCCAGTAGCGATGCGCGCTCCAGGCTGTCCACCGAGTGAAAATGATAAGGCGGATGTTATGTTGCCCCCAAAGGGTCAGTCAATAGTCGGGCACAGGCGGCAGCGCATTGACAGGCTTGTCCGAGTTCAACATATTGGGAAAATATCTGTTCTTTTGGAGGGAAACCATGCTCGAAGCGTTGACGTGGTTTACGGCATATCGTGTCATCCCCGCCAACACCCGCGCATCGTCTCCTCGCTTGGCCCTTGATGCTCGGCATCTTGTTGCCTGCCCTTGCCAACAGGATGCCTCGGCCCTGCGCGTTACCGTTATGGATGCTTCGCGTGATACAACGGATCAGGCCTTCAACACCACGGGCCTTGGCCAAGTGGACCAACAGCCAACGGATGTAACCCATCTCCGGTTAATGGCTGCTCTTTGATGGGGAATTTGAACATGAACGACGCTGGCGCCGGCCCACACCGCAGTACCGAACCCAGGATCGGCACACATGCGGCACCAATCACCCGCCGCGCCGCCCTGGGGACCATTCTGGCCCTGGCCGTGGCCCCCTTCGTCTGGGCCGGCCCTCCTGTGCCTTCCTGCCGACGTCTGGTCGTTCTGGCCGACCCCCATTATGCAGCCCCTCCACAGCCGGATGCCACAGGACGCCCCACCCCGCCCGACCAAAAGCTCGCTGCCGTGCGCGACATCAATTCCTGGCCGGATGTTGAACTCGTGGCCGTGGTGGGCGACATCGTCCACCGCTCCGGCAGCCCCGAAGAGTACGCTGTAGCCCGGAAATTTGTGGAAGCCATCCACAAACCCCAGGCCCTGGTGGCCGGCAACCATGAATTCATGTACGAAGATGCGTCCGATCCAGACGGCCGCCTGCGCCGGGCCTCGCCCGGCCTCAGGCGAAACAAGCTCGCCCGCTACCAGGAGACATTTGGCCAGAAGGATCTCTCCTTCACCAAAGACATGGGCAAGTACCTGCTTGTGTTCTGCTCCCCGGATGAAACGGACGGCGAGTTCCTGACCGAAATGTCCCCGGCCCAGCTCTCCTGGCTGACGAAAACCCTGCAGGCCAACCGTACGCGGCCCACCCTGGTCTTTTTCCACGCCCCCTTGTCCGGCACTCTGGACCACTACAACAGGCACGCCGACAGGCCGAACTACGTGGCCCAACCGGTGGACCGCATCCGGTCCATTCTGGAGGCAAATCCCCAGGTGCTCCTTTGGGTGAGCGGCCACACCCATACCCCGCCCACGAACCCGAACTTTAACGCGCCGCGCAACTGGTACCTGGGCCGGGTGCTCAACGTGCACACTGCGGACATGAATCGGCCTACGGTCTGGAGCAACAACCTCTATCTGTGCGACGACAAGATCGTGGTGCGGACATGGGACCACCGGACCGGGCGCTGGCTCACCCAGGACGACCGGACCATCCCGCTGCGCGGCCTCTAGCCGGGAATCGCCGCAGGCGGCGCTCCTCCCCAGGCGCAGTCCAATCCGACCACGCGACCAACACGACGGAGAGTGTACGGCGTCCCCCCCGGTTTTGGTTCCACGGGCCAAGCCCTGATAATACCGTCATACCGGTTGGAATCCCCCGCCCGCACCCCAACTCACGGTGATTGGCCCCCAGCCCGCTCAATAGGAGAATTCCCCACTGCCAATATGGTTTTTCCCTATCGCCTCATGGCCGCATTTCAAGCAAAATGCTGGGCATCATCGACAATGGCAATATTGCCTCTCGATGACATCACGTGAGGGTGGCACCTCTCGGGCGCCATGGGAATACGATGGAAGCATTGATACTTGAAGACAACATGTTCAATAATTATTATGCGACACGCGAAATGAAAAAGCTGGGCTATCGTGTTCATTCAGTCTACAATTCCGCAGATGCCATAAAAATGTCTCAGGACATTCCTTTTTCAATCATTCTCATTGACGGCAACATTTCCACACGGCCGCTCTTTATAAACACACAAAATACAATCAAGAGACTGCGTTACAACAGCAATTCAGAAACATTGCTGTTACTCATGGTCAGTGGCAACCTTGGCAACATGCCGTCTGAACTTTTGAAGCACGGCGTATCCGGCTTTGTTCCCAAGCCCATAACCGCGGAAGCGGTGCTGTCCGAACTCATCAAGGCCGGCTGCATCTGCCAGCCTGAACAACTTCCGCAACAAGGCCATGGCGGCGAAAAGCACGCGAACCCCTCCACAACGTTGGCAAGCCGCCACATCAAACCAGGTACAATGCCATTCAAGAAATGACCGACAGGTTTCGCCAGCCCCAGTCACAGAAAGCCGGCACGGCGTGTATGACCACCGAAGCGACGCCAGAGCGTCGACCTGTCCCCGGATAGTCCCGCACCAACAAAAAACGTACGGCCAAACCGCAGTCCCCGACCAGCGCCAGATGCAGCCACACCGCCGGCATCTTCCAGCATGCCACGGCCAGACAGGCACTCGCCAGCACCTTCCCGAAGACGGGAAAGCCACTGCGCCCAACCGCAGTTCTTTCGACCACATCCACATGAGCAGAAAAAGCTGCACCCCTCTCAATTTTCAAGTTCACTGACCGGTAGCGCCAAAGGCTCCTGTTCACAGCCTCTTTTCATACCAACCAAATAGCATTCGCACGTCCTTGGGCGATCAGATTCATTATTGCCCCTGGCGTTCGCATACTGTCTCTACTCGACCAGTCCAGTCGATTCGAATTATATCATTCATATATAGAACATTAATTACCCATTGACATCAAAAAAATCCAGCGTACACTACTTTGGCCTATACAAAACAATCAGAATATGCAAGACTCCCGACACCAATACAAAAGAGATTTGCCACCGCTCCCCTCTTTCGATAGCAATCGATATTTAAAAACGAATTCAAAGCAGCATCAAAAACTGGATACTGAGTAAAAAGGCAATAATGCCCGCCATGAATCCTGAGTATATCAATTTTTACAAATCAAACATGCCTTCCACGGCCAACCAAGCGCAACTTCCGCTTCATTATATCCCGCCCGATCCTTGCGGACCCATGGAGCACGGAACAGATACGACAAGAACCGGACCTGCAAAAATATTGGGCAACCTCTACGCAGTCAGGCACGCACATGACCGACGACCACTCCGCGCCTCCCGAACGCCAGGATGGCGACTCGCCCATGACGGACCTCGAGCAATGCATCCTTTTCAACCGCGACCTCCTGCACATTCATGAGGTCGAACGGCAACGCATCGCCAAGGACTTGCATGATGTCGTGGGGCAGGCCCTTTTGACGGTCAAGCTCGAACTGAACATGATGTTCCTGCAGCACCCGGATATTGCCGACCGGCAAGGCATCGCCGCCTTGCGCGAGGATCTCACCGGGGCCATGCACAAGGCCATACGCTCGGTAAGGGACATGACCTATGCCCTGCGCCCTCCAGACCTGGATCAGTTGGGCCTGCCACTGGCGCTCTCGGCGCTGTGCACCGATTACACGGAACGATGCGGCTTCGAGACAGACTATCTCTCGGCCGGTCTGGACAGGATCCATCTGGGTTTCGAGGTCGAAACCAACCTCTACCGCCTGGCCCAGGAAGCCCTGCGCAACGTCGAGAAGCATGCCATGGCCACCAGGGTCATGGTCCGGCTCGTCGCCTCCCACCCCAACGTCATCCTGCACGTCGCGGACAACGGCAGGGGCTTTGAGGTGGCACGCATGCTGGCGGCTTCCAAAAGCGAAAAGGGACTGGGGTTGTGGGGCATGCGCCAGAGGGCGAAACTGCTGGGAGGAGAAGTCCGCGTCAATTCGACCCCGGGGACAGGGACCAGCATGGTGGTAAAGATACCGTACGGAGGGGGGGGCAACTGCAATGACGTGGCGCATACTTCTCGTTGACGACCACCCCTTGTTCCGGGAGGGCCTCAAGCACCTCATCCAGCATGCCCCGGACCTGTCGGTTGCGGCCGAGGCAGGCACAGCGGCCGAGGCCTTGCAACTGGTTGCGACCGTCTTACCGGACCTGGTCATCCTCGACATTTCCCTGCCTGACAAGAGCGGACTGGCCTTGCTGCCGGAACTGCGCAAAAAAAGCCCCTCGCCTTCCCGTGCTCATGGTCAGCATGCACCACAAGTCCGAACACGTCGTTCGGGCCTTTCAGGCCGGGGCCATCGGTTACGTGACCAAGGAATCCGCCCTCGAAAACCTGGTGGAAGGCATTCGGAGCGCCCTGGCCGGGGAATTCTACCTCGATCCGTCCATGTCCCAGGACGTTTTGAAAAAACTGCTCGAGGCCGAGCATAACCAGAGCATGGTCGACGCCAAATATGGCACACTGAGCCAGCGGGAACAGGAGATCATGCGTCTGCTCGCCGAAGGGCTGTCCGCCCGGGCCATTGCCGAACGCCTCTACATCAGCCCCAAAACCGTCGACAACCACCGGGCCAACATCATGCGGAAACTCGGTCTGGCCAACACCGTCGACATCGTTCGCTGCGCCGCTCGTCTCGGCCTGCTCGACCTGGAGGAGTGGCGTCTCTAGCCTGGCGTTCACTCAAAACGGCTCAACACTAAAGTGAACAATAACCTTTAACACCTTATTCTCTTAACAAATACGGATGTATTTCGTTAAGGACGCGAGATTTGGCCCGCGCCACCGCCCACCCGGAACGCCGAGGCGAATCCCCCCCCCAAACGCGCCGCGCCTTCCGCCCACCTCGCCCAGAGCGCAAAGACGACGCTCTCTCATCCAACCTTGCCTCCTATCGACTCCACGCAATTCGTGTATGCAACAAGCAAGGCAATAGACTGAAATACGACGTTACTCGTAACAGATGCCAATAATTTGCATAGAGACGCGAGGCTAGGCGATTTCGCTGCGGTGCTGGCGAAACCAGTCAAGCGTCTGGCCGAGTCCCTGGGACAGGGGTGTGGACGGGCGAAATCCCGTCGCGGCATGAAACTTGTCCGTATTGGCCAGGGAATGCTCGATATCACCGTCGCGCTTGGGTTGCAGACATACGCCGCAATCAGCCCCACTCAGGGCGATGGTCAAGTCAGCCAGCCCCCGGATGGTCGTAGAGCTCCCCGTACCGACATTATAGACCCCTTGCAGGCCCACGCCGCCGTTGCCCAGGCCCGAAGCCGTCACGACGGCTTTCACCGCGTCGTGGACGTAGACAAAGTCCCGGGTCTGTTGTCCCTGCCCATGGATGGTCAAAGGAGCGTTGTCCAAGGCCAGGGCCATGAATCGGCGCACGACCCCGTCGTAGGGGCCGGGCTTGCCGCGGGCCGGTCCGTAGAGATTGAAAAAGCGCAGGGAGCAGCCATACCCCGATTCCTCGATATGCCGCGAGGACACATATTTTGACCAGCCGTAAGGACTTTGGGGGTCGCTGGCCTGATCCTCCTGCACCGCCCCGGCAATAGGCCGGCCATATTCAGCGGCCGAACCGGCAAAGACAAAGGCGGGGATGCCAAGTTCCCTGGCTTCCCGGTGCAGGGCCCGGGTTGCGTCCCAATTGACGGCCATGGTCTCTTCGGGGTGCTCCATGGACCAGGGCACGCTGACGATGGCCGCCAAGTGAAACACGCACGCAAACCTTCCGCTTACGGCCCCGAGGGAGGCGATGAGTTCCGGTTCGGTGATCGAACGCCGTTCGAAACGAAACAAGGCGTGGTCCTTGAAGGGTTCCATGTTTGCCGGCAGGCCGGAAAAGAAGCTATCCACCCCGACCACGGCATGGCCCATGTCCAACAGGGTCTGGGTCAGCTTCGAGCCGACGTTTCCGGCGCAACCGGTCACCAGACAGCGTTTCAGGGGGCGCGTCGCACTAGGCATCTGCATCACCTTCCCGTCCAGTCGATTCATGTAAACTTTGCCGACACGCTTGTCGGAAGACCTTACAGTCGGCCCCAAACAAAACCGCCCCGCGCGGCAGCGCGGGGCGGTTTCGAATCGAGTCGATTAGGCGGCTTTCTGGTTGCGTGAGAACTTCTTGCGGGCACCGAACAGTCCGATCAGGCCCAGGCCCGTCAGCAGGAAGGCCGAGGGCTCGGGGGTGGCGACAGGCGACAGGGAGATGTTGAGGTTGTAGGCCCCGCCGCTATTGCTGCCGCCGCTAAACCCGGAATTGTTCGCACCGGCTCCGCTTCCGGCGATACCAAGAACATACGTGCCTGTAGATAGCATCGATCCAAAGCTTAATCCGTAGGTGTTGATCTTCTCCCACGATCCATCAGACTTCATTCTCCAGAGAGCCGTAGTCAGGGAACTATTGGAGAGCGAAAAATATGCGTTTGTGTCCCTGGTTATGGCTAACTGGAAATAATCAAAGTTGCGCCCGCTGTAACTACCTTGGATATCTGTATCCCAGGTCGTAGAAGTCTCTTTTGTAAAATCAGAATCATAATAGAAATCGCCTGTATTAATGACGAAAGCATCGCCCAAAGTGTCACCGAATGTGGATTCATCCTCCGTGATCATGCTCGCGTGCAAAGACGAAGCCAACAGTAGCAGGCAAGATATACTCAGCAATAACAACCGTTTCATTACCCTTCCTCCCATTATTCTTCATTCTGTACAGAATTGATCCAGATTTTATTCCAGTTTATGAGCCACACTGCCAAGCGTTTCCAGCCTTTCAGTCACAGCATCTGACGCCTGGAACACAATGCGTTAAAAGCATAAATCGGGCCAAACAATTTAAACATGATAAAAATGTCGAGAAGAGACCAACAACTGTCCGAAACACAAAAGAAAATATCAGACTAGGGAAAATCCCTACTCGGTTTGTGGGATCCCCCCATTCCTGTTCGGTGGGTCTAATGTAAAGAAAGGCGACACAAACACTGTGCCAGAGAAAGCGTCATGGCCGTCGCAAAATGTCTGAACTGGCTTGCGTACGCATACCATGCATTGCAATCGCATAAAAACGAGGATGACAACGAGTCATGCCGCAGCCGGCCGCCAATAGCCAAACCCTTCCATTGTCATTGGGCGACGCGCTCAAAAAGCAATGGCCGGGGTTCCTGCTCGTGGCGGCGGCTCTGGGCTTTGCCTATGCGGCACCAGTCCGTTCCATGGTCATGGACTGGTTTACCGACGACAACGCCTCCCACGGTTTTTTCGTGCCGCTGGTGGCCTGCTATCTCATGTGGATGCAAAAGGCGCGCCTAGCCGAGACACAGGTCGCCCCGGCCAATGTCGGACTGGCGGTGGCCCTTGTGGCGATGATCATGCTGCTCCTCGGCGGCGTGGCTTCAGAACGCTATATCGTGCGCGTTTCCCTGCTCATTGCCCTGGCCGGCTGCATCCTGTTCTGGCTTGGCCTCGACGCATTGCGCAAGCTCCTTGCACCACTTTGCTACCTTATCTTCATGATTCCGCTGCCGGCTATCGTAATCAATGCCGTCACCATGCCCTTGAAACTTCTGGTCAGCAGTGTCTCGGTCTCCATACTGCGCATCTTGCAGGTTCCTGTACTGCGTGAAGGCAACATTATCCTTTTGCCCAACCTGTCGCTTGAAGTTGTGGAAGCCTGCAGCGGCCTGCGTTCGCTGGAATCCCTGCTTGCCCTGGCGACGGCCTATTCACTGATGTTCATGAAATCTCCGGTCGGCAGATCCATCTTGATCGTTGCCGCCCTCCCCATCGCCATCAGTGCCAACATCGTGCGCGTGGTGACGACCGGACTGCTGGCGCACAGCTACGGCCCGGCGGCGGCCCAGGGGTTTTTCCACGAATCGGCCGGGCTTGTGGTCTTTGCCGTGGCCGTGGCCATGCTGGCCGGCCTGCATCATCTTATAAGGAAACATTACCCATGATCCCCTGGTCACGCTTCGTGATCCTGGCCATGGTTTTTCTGTCGGCGGCCGCCTGCGTCGGCCTGCGGCGCGACACCCCCGCTCCCTTGGCCCGTCCGCTTTCCCAGTTCCCGACGACACTGGGGCACTGGCGCATGATCGCCCAGGAACACTTCACTCCCGAAACCGTTGCCTTCCTGCGTCCCACCGACTACCTGGCACGCCGCTACGAAGGCCCCAACGGCGAGCGGATCGACATCTATATAGGCTACCACGACGCAGCCCAGGCCTCTGGCCCCGTGCATTCCCCCAAAAATTGCCTGCCCGGCAGCGGATGGATCGAACTCTCCACCAGCCAAAGGTCCGTCAAACTGGCCGGCAAAGAGGAACAGGTGGCCCAAGCCCTTTATGGCAAAGCCGAAGAGGAACTGCTCTTTCTGTACTGGTTCGTGGTGCGCGACAGCATTCTGTCCAGCGAAATAGGCCTCAAGGTGGCGGAGGTGGCCAATGCCCTGCGACATGGGCAACGCAGCGCTGCCTTTGTCCGCATCAGCCTGCCTGCCCGGAACAATCCGGCTGCCGCCGTGGCCGCAGCCACCGATTTCCTGAACGCGGGTTCCGACGCCATTGCGGAATTCCTTCGACCGAAAGGGGCCTGATCATGCAAACAGCCCTTCTCGTCATCACCCTCGTCGCGACCGGAATCCTGTGCCTCATGCTGCTGCTGTCCAGGCGCAGCGTGCTGGCCGAAATAAGCCTGGTCCTCACGCTGTGCGCCTTTGCCGGGGCGCTGACCCTGGACTGGGCCATCCTCGGAGCGCCGGAGCAAGCCCAGTCCCTGGCGCGACTGAGCCTGACGCTGTCCGGCACGGCTTGTCTGGCCCTGGTCGGCTTCAGCCTGGTTTTCGCCCGGACCTATGACACGGCCCGGCTGCCCTGGACCCATGTCGGCATCCTGGCCCTGCTGCTGGCGCTCCCTCTCACTGCCGCGGCCCTGCCGGCTGCGTCTTTGCTGCGCCAACCCCAGCCCGGCACGCCATGGCTCGTCCCGCTCACCCTGACCGGCTTTTCCCTGCAAGTCGGCATGATCGCCGCCCTGATCCTGGCCCTGTACAACCTGGAAGCCACCCTCGTACGGGCCACCCACGCCAACCGATGGCGCATCAAGTTCATCGTGCTCGGCTGCATGGCCGTGGCCACCTCCCAGGTTTTCTCGGCCACTCCCGCCATCCTGTATCTGACCCTGGACCTCTCCCTGAGGCCCACCCGGGAAATCGGCCTGCTTCTCGGCACGGCCCTCATGGGATTCTCCCTCATCACCCGGCCTGGCCAGGTCAAAGTCGTCTTTTCCCAACGCTTGGCCTATAACTCACTGGTCGTGTTGCTCTCCGGAATCTATTTCGTGGCCATCGGTGTGCTGGGACAAAACGTCGCGCTGCGCCAGTCCCATGCCTTCTCCCAGCTCGACGTCATCTTGGCCCTGGTCGGGGGAGTCCTCCTGACTGCCTTGCTCTTGTCCGAGACAGCCAGACGCAAGGCAGCTGTCACCCTTCGCAAATACTTCTATAAGGACAAGTATGACTATCGCCAGCAATGGTTGAGCCACACCCATCGACTGGCCACGGCCAACAAATCTTCGGCTCTGTATCAGGCTGTGTTGTTGGGTTTTTGCGAAACATTCGGATTTTCCATCGCCGCGCTGTATCTTCGCCGACCCCCAAACGAGTTCTTCGATCCCGTTGCCCGACTGGAGATCGATGTGCCAACCACACCAGTGCATCCGGGCGATCCTCTCTGCCCGGATACGGATTCGCGGATTTCCGTAAAGGATTTGCGCGGCCAATCGCTTCCGCTTCCGGTCAGCTTCTCCATTCCGCTCCAGAGCAACGACACTCTGGCCGGATTCATCCTTCTCGGGCGTCCCTTCAACACGGACGAAGGCTACGAAGAGGAAGATTTCGAACTCATGGAGGCCATGGCGCGCCAATCCTTCCTGGCCATGCACAATCTCAATCTCGCCGAAGAACTGGCGCTGGCCAAGGAAATGGAGATCATCGGCAAGATTTCGGCCTTCATGCTCCATGACCTCAAAAACCTCGTCTACACCCTTTCGCTTATGGTCGAAAATGCCAAATATTTCATCGGCGAACCGGAATTCCAGCGGGACATGGTCAAATCCCTGGACAATACCGTCGCCCGCATGAAGCAGCTCATAACCCAGCTCAAGAAACTGCCCAGCAAGGGATCCCTCCACTGCGAGGACGTCAACCTGTTGGAACTTGTCCAGGAATCCGCCAAGGCCGTGCCCGGAGCCCAGATCGTCGTCACGGGTGGGCCGGCATCGGCCCTGATCGATCGTAAGGAAATGAGCAAGGTCCTGGTCAACTTGCTGCGCAACGCCCATGAGGCCTGTAACGGCGGCGAGGCCGTGGCCGTGGAGGTCGGGAACAGCCCGCACCCCTACGTCAAAGTGCGGGACAGCGGCCTGGGCATGACCGAGGACTTCCTGCAATCATCCCTTTTCGTCCCCTTTGCCACCACCAAGAAAAACGGTCTGGGCATCGGCCTGTACCAGAGCAGACATATCGTCGAGGCCCACAATGGCCGTATCGAGGTCGTAAGCAGCCCCGGCCGGGGATCAACCTTTACCGTACTGCTGCCCGAGGGCGGTTTGCACCACAGCCATGGCGCCTGCTGACACCCTGCTCGTCATCGACGACAACGATGATATCCGCCAGCAGCTCAAATGGGCGCTGTCCAAGGCGGGCTACGTCATCCACTTTGCAAAGGACGCCAAAGAGGGGCTGGAACGCTTCCGGAAACACGCGCCAGGTGTCGTCACCCTCGACCTCGGTCTGCCGCCTTGCACCGGGGACGCCTCCCAGGGGCTGGCCTGTCTGTCCGAGATGGTGGCCGTCGACCCGAATGCCAAGATCATTGTCATCACGGGATTCGACGAACAGAAAAACGCCCGGTTGGCCGTGGACATCGGAGCCTACGACTTCTTCCGCAAGCCCATTGACCTGGTCGACCTCCAGGTCATGATCCGGCGCGCCTTCGCCCTCGCCAGAATCGAGCGCGAGGCGGCCCCGGATGCCAAAACCGTGGAACAGCCGGAGCACGGCATGATCGGCGAAAGCCCGGGAATGCGCCGGGTCTTTGCCATGATCAGCAAAGTGGCCGCCTCGGACGTGCCGGTCTTGATCAACGGCGAATCCGGCACCGGCAAGGAGCTCGTGGCCCGGGCCCTGCACAGGTATAGCCGCCGACGCGAACGGGCGCTGGTGTGCGTCAATTGTGGGGCCATACCGGAAAACCTGCTGGAATCGGAATTCTTCGGCCACGAGCGGGGCGCGTTCACCGGGGCCCACTCCACCTGCCGGGGCAAGGTCGAGGATGCCGACAAGGGCACGCTGTTTTTGGACGAGATCGGCGAGATGCCGCTCAACCTCCAGGTCAAGCTGCTGCGCTTTCTCCAGGAGATGAGCTTTAACCGGGTGGGCGGCCGCAAACTCATCGAGGTGGACGTCAGGGTCCTGACCGCCACCAATGTCAATATCGAGGAAGCCATGCGGCGGGGGCAGTTTCGCGACGACCTCTACTACCGCATCGGCGTCGTCACCATCTCCCTCCCGGCACTGCGTCATCGCGGCAATGACATCCTGCTGCTTGCCCGCCATTTCCTGGCCCTGCACGGGGGCGGGATGGGCAAGGATACGAAGGGGTTGACCCCCCAGGCGGAAGCCTGCCTCATGGAGCATTCCTGGCCGGGCAACGTCCGGGAACTCGACAACAAGGTGCGCCGGGCCATCATCCTGGCCGGGGATTCGTGCATCACGCCCGCCCACCTCGGCTTCGAGGGCCATCCGGACACGGCCGAACCCATCAGCGAGCAGCCCTCCGGCTCGCTGCGGGAAGCCCGGTCGAGGCTCGAAAACCGCATGGTCATCGACGCCCTCAAACAATGCGAGGGCAACATCCTCAAGGCTTCCGAGGCCCTCGGCGTGAGCCGGCCGACATTGTACGAACTTATGCGCAAACACGGCATCACTCCCAATGCCGTCTAGCCTCAACCGCTTTCGCCGAGGTACCCTTTCCATGACCTACGCAACGGCGCTCCCTGGTGGCGGAAAAATCCGGCAGCCGGCAACACGGCCAATCGGGAACCGGGAGGTTCCGGCCGCCACCCCGGCCATCGGTCAGGCCGCCCAAGCCGCTCCCACGACGCCGCCGCGGCCAGGGAGCCGCCTCTTGCGCAATCTGGCCCTCATCCTGGCCTTGCTCCTGGCTGCCTGCCGCCAGGAGTCGCGCGAAGCGCTGCTGGCAGAGGCGGGCAAGCACCTTCAGGACGGCAATCCCAGAGGCGCGGTCGTTATCTACAAAACCTGTCTGGAACGGTTTCCCGACGACCCCGGCACCCGCTTCGCCCTGGCCAAGGCCTATCTGGATATCGGCAAACCCGAGCAGGCGGAAACCGAGTTGCGAAAGCTCGCCAACGGCTCCGGCGCTCCAGCCGACCTGCAAGTCTACCTGGGTCGGGCCAAACTGGCCAAACAGGCCCCGGCAGAGGCCCGAAAAGCGTTCCAGGCCCAGTTGGCCGCCTTCCCCGACAGCGCCTCGGCCTGGGAAGGGCTCGGTTTCACCGAGCTCCAGGCAGACGCGCCCGCAAAAGCCGTCGAGGCTTTTGAACGCTCCCTGGCGCTTAATCCGGGCTTGGCCGACGCCAGATGCGCCCTTGTCGAGATCCTCATGCGGGAAAACGACTTCGAACAGGCCAGCCGACAACTCGACCAACTCTTTGAGCACCATCCCGCCCACCACGCCGGCATGCTCCTTCTGGCCAGGCTTGAGATCGCCCGGGATAATCCGGAAGCCGCGGCCGCGACCTACGCAGCCATCATGGCCAAACACCCAAGGGACATCCTGGCCCGCTCGCAGCATGCCCTCATCCGCCTGCTGTCTGCCAACGAGACGGCACCGGCCGAAGAGGCAGCCACCAAACTGATCGCCACCGCCCCCAAACGGCCTGAAGGGTATCGCCTGCGCGGTTTGCTGGAACTGCGGCGGGGAGAATACGCCCAGGCCATCAACAGCTTTCAGATGGCCCTGAAGCAGTCTCCGGATCCCGCCTCGAACGTCCTGATGGCGGAAGCCTATCTCGGCAATGGCAACCCGGAAATGGCCATCAGCGAACTCTGTCTGGTCCTGGACCAGCGTCCCGACGACGCCAAGGCCCGTTGGCTGTTGGCCACCATCAATCTGCGCCTCAACCGTATGGACGAAGCCATCGCCGAACTCGAAAAACTCCTCCAGCACCACCCCGAGGACACCCAGGCCCAGCGCCTCATCGGCGACACCATGCTGTCCCAGGGCGCATTGGACAAAAGCCTGTCTGTCTTTACGGCTCTCGAACAAAAACAAGGAGCGACCCAGGACACGCTGGTGCGCAAAGGCATTATTCTGGCCAGGCAGGGCCGCACCGCCGAGGCCGAAACCACCTTGCGTCAAGCCGTGGCCCTGGACCAGACCGCCCTGGAAGCGCGGGTCATGCTGGCGACCTTCCTCAAACAGCAGGGCCGGTTCGACGAGGCAGAGGCATCCCTTGACCTCGACAATTCCAATCCCGAACAGAAAGCTCTGGCCTACAACGCCCAGGCCAAGCTCCGCTTTCAGCAGGGACGTTTCGCCGAAACCGAGGCATTGCTGCAAAAAGCGCGAGAGATGGCCCCGAATATGGGCATGACCTACTACAATCTGGCCACCCTCGACTTCAAGGAAGGTCGGCCGGAAAAAGCCGCCTACTGGTACCGGACCCTCCTCGAACGCCATCCCGACGATGTTCCGGCCCGTTTGAATCTGGCCTCAGCCCTGGAATGCCACGGCAAGAACGCCGAGGCCGAGGAGCAGTTACGCGTGGCCGCCGCCACCAAGCAGCTCAAGCCCATGCTCCTGCTGGCCGATTTTTACTCCAGAAACGGACAGACGTCCCAGGCTCTGGAGGCCATCGCCGTCTGTCAAGCCGTCCACAAGGACTCCGTCCCCGCCTCCGTCCTCACATTCCGTCTGCTGCTGCAAGCAAACGACAAGGCCAGGGCCCAGGCCGAACTGCAACACTTGGAGCGGCTCGACAAGAAACGCGCCTTTTCGGAAAGCTTCACGGCTGCGCTCAAAGCCGGGGCCTGGCCTGAAGCCGAGATACTGGCCAAAAAGAGCATCGAAGAGGGTCCCCACAACGCCGAAAACTATCTGCCCATGGCCAGACTGCTGGAAGCCAAGGGCGATGCGGTCGCGGCTCAGGAAATCATACGCCGCGGCCTCGAAGCCGATATGACCAATGCCAAGGCGCGCATCGCTTTGGCCATGCAGTTGCATAATGCGGGAAAAAACCAACAGGCGCTGGAACAATTGGACACGCTTCTCAAGCCCGGAGCCCCCCAGGCTCTGGCCTACGTTTCCAGGGGCATTGTTCTTCAGGCTCTCGGCGAAAATGACAAGGCCATTGCTGACTACGAAAACGCCCTGCGTCACCAGGGTCAGAATCTGACGGCCCTCAACAATCTTGCCCTGCTCTATGCCGATCGTCCTAGCCAGGCCCCCCAGGCACTCGACTTGGCCTGGGCTGCGTACAACCTCGATCGCAACGCACCCGCCGTCCTCGATACGCTCGGATACGCTTTATTGAAGAACAACCATGTTGCCAATGCCCAGGTCATACTCAAGCGGGCACTCCAATTATCCCCGGACGATGAAGCCATCGCCAAGCACTTGCAGCTGGCAAAGACAGACAAGCAATAGACGTTAAAAGCGAAGAGGCCAACTACAATGACAACAGAAACTTTGCACTTACCGAGAAAGAATTCGCTCATGTCGTTATCAATCATCGATGCAGTCATCGCTCTGCTGTCTTTCCACGCAGCATTCCTTTTAATAAACAAACAATCCGAACTCAGTCAAAATTTCTATTCCGAAACCATGACAACATATATCTTGATCGTTTGCCTACCGTACACACTAATGCACCTGACATACACCTCAACACAAATCAAGATGCATCTGAGAAATATTATTTTAAAACTGCTCATTTCAATTGCCCTGTCATTTATCCTGTTCGTCACCATCGCGGAGATCAGGCCACTGGACCAAGAGCGCTCGACAATGCTGGTCACAATCGGGGTTTTTGCCTTGCTGATGCTCGCCATAGAAACCCGGCGCAACCGGGATGATGCCATCCCCAACCTTATCCGTCGCGTTCTCATTGTGGGCAACGGCGCGCTAGCCGACGACATGGAACGCCTGGTGGCTTCGGGCGAGCACGCCTACAGGGTGGCCGGCAGAATACACTACCCGACCAACGCAAAGACCGGTTCCAACACCACCCCCATGGACCTGTGCCAGACAGCCCTGAGCCTCAAGGCCAACAAGGTACTCATATCCTTGGCCGAGCGACGGGGGGTCTTTCCGCTTCAGGAAATGCTCAACTGCAAACTGAGCGGCATCGAGGTACTCGACGCACCCACCCTGTATGAACGGATCACCGGCAAACTGCTTATCGAAAACATTACTCCCAGTTGGTTCATTTTCTGCCATGGTTTCCAACTGTCCAAACTGCTGCTGGCCGCCAAGCGTTTCATGGACTTCACCTGCGCGTTGACGGGCATTCTTGTCATCCTTCCTTTCGTACCACTGATTGTTCTGGCCATTGCCCTTGACTCTCCTGGTCCCGTTTTGTTCAGACAAGTCCGCGTCGGAAAAGGTGACAGAAATTTTGTGTTGTACAAATTCAGGACAATGCGACAGGATGCAGAAAAAAAGACCGGTGCAGTGTGGGCATCCACAAAGGATAGCAGGGTAACCAGGATCGGCACATTTCTTCGCAAGAGCAGAATCGACGAATTACCGCAGCTGATCAACGTGCTCCGTGGAGAAATGAGCCTCGTCGGCCCTCGCCCAGAGCGCCCTGAGTTTGTCAAAAACCTTAAGAAGATAATTCCGTACTACTCTGAGAGACACTTTGTGAAACCCGGAGTAACCGGATGGGCTCAGGTCTCGTATCCTTACGGAGCATCGGTAGAAGATGCCATCGAGAAACTGAGATTCGACCTTTACTATATAAAAAATTTGTCGATTTCATTAGACATTAAAATAATTTTGAAAACGGTTCTTGTCGTTTTGTTGCAACGCGGCGGACGCTAACCAAGCCTGTCCAGGGAACAAACATTGAGACTGGAGTACATCATGCGCAAGTTGGTCCTGATCCTGACGCTGCTCGCGACTCTGCCGTCAGCCGTCCTGGCCAAGGATTATGCCATCACGGTCGGGGACAAGCTCACCATCAGCGTCCTTGGCGAACCCGACTACCTCACCGAAGCCCTGGTCAGGCCGGACGGCAAGATAACGCTTCGCAATTTCGGCGAAGTAATGGCACGCGGACTGACCCCGGAGCAGTTACAGGAAGAACTCTCGAAAAAACTCCGTGAACTGATCCGCAATCCCAGCGTCAGCGTAATGGTGACCCAGTTCGCCAACTCCAAAATCTTCCTTGTCGGCGGAGGCGTCAAACCGACCGCATTCGATCTGTCCATGCAGACAACCTTGCTCCATCTGCTGACGAGCATCGAGGACATGTCCGCCGCCGATCTGGCAAATGCCGCCCTAATTCGGGACGGCCGGGATATAAAAAAGGATTTTACCTCCCTCTATGCAGGCGATGCTTCGCAGGATGTGTCCCTCAAGACGGGGGACACTATCGTCATTCCGGCCTCATCATCCTCCAAGGGTGTGTACGTCGTTGGCGCTGTTACCACGCCAAAGATGGTTCCTTACAGGGATGGAATGACCATACTCGAAGCACTGCTTGAAGCTGGTGGATTCAATAAATTTGCCAGCCCAAACAACACCAAAGTTGTGCGGAGAACGAACAATCAGGACGAGGTCATTAAAGTCGCAGGCAAGCGACTCGTTCGCGACGGTGATTTGTCCCAGAATATTGTCTTGCGGGGCGGTGATCTCGTCATCGTCGACGAAGGCTTTTTCTAGCCGGAGAATGTCCATGAACAACATCCTTGCCCAAATCGATTACTTCAAAAAACTCATCAACTCGCAAAAGCTGATGTTTACCGTTGTCGCGCTGTTGACAATGAGCCTTGTTACCGTTGTAAACTATTTAATTCCGGCCAAGTACGAGGCAAGCACTACAATATTTATCGAGCAGAATATCATCACGGACCTGGTTAAAGGAATAGCGATCACCTCGAGCATGCAAAGCAAGATCAAGAATTTGACAGGCAGCCTGACCAGCCGTTCACTGTTGCTCGATGTCGTCAAGACCCTGGACAAAGACTTGGCTTTTTCCTCGGACGCCGACCAGGAAAACTACATCAAGAGCATTCAAAAGCGCATCACTATCAGCCTGAATGAAAAACAGGGCTTGCTTGTGCTGACGTTTCGGGACCATGATCCAAAGTTCGCTCGAGACTTCGCCAATGCATTAGCCAGGACTTACATCGAACAAAACACTTCCTCCAAGCGACTGGAATCCATCGAGGCCGCCAGCTTCCTGGCCAACCAGATCGAGACCTTCAAAAAACGTCTGGACAGCGCTGATGCCACCATAAATGCGTTCAAAAGCGAAAAAGGCCTGATCCTCAGCAGCGACGAGACCTATCTTCGCGGTGAAATCCGCGCAGCCGAGCACAAACTCGAAGAACTCTCCATCCGCCGGGCTGACCTTGAGGCCAAACTGACCATTTTGACCGCCCCCAAAGCGCCCGGCAAAAAAGGCGACTCCCGGAGCGAGGCCGAACTCAGGCACCTGCGAAGTATCTATACTGACAAGCACCCCAAAGTACAAAAGGCCCTGCAAGCCGCACAGGCATCTCGCAGCAAAGGTGAATCCGGTTCAGATTTTACCTCTGAAAAAGACGAGATTCAATTGTTGAAGGCCGAGATAAACACTCTCAAGACACTTGAAGAGCGACAAGTCAAAATTATTGAAGAAAACAAAATATTGTTTCAGGAAATGCCCCATGTAAAATCGGCCTTGGCCGAACTGATCAACAAGAAAGAAGAAGAGTCTCGTATCTATGATCAGTTGGTGACACGCTATGGACAATCGGAAATATCCAAGCAAATGGAACTATCCGATAAGTCCGTCACTTTCCGGGTCATCGACACTGCCCTGCTCCCAGAAATTCCGGTCAGTCCCAACAGAGTGGCCATCATCATCATGGGCATCTTTTTGGGCATTGCCACTGGCATCGGTGTCGTCATCCTTGTCGACCGTTTCAGCCCGACTCTACGATCCCCCCTTGATATCAAGAATTTTGATACCCATGTGCTGGCCGTCATACCCCTCATTGTGTCCGAACATGAAAAGCAAGCCCTCAGACACAAGGACCGCCTCGTCATTATTGCCGGGACGGCCTATTTCGCGCTCATTCTCGGAGTCCTTTTCCTGGAAAGCCTCCGGGCGCTGCATGTTTCCACTTGGCTGACCAAGCTCACCGGCTGACATTCTAAATTGGCCCGATAAATGCTATATTCTCTCTACTTGCCCTGTGACGCAAGACGACAGCCGTCGGTTGGCGCACCTGCGCCAACGGAGCAGAATACGAAGGTGAAAACTGATGGGACGAATTGAAGAAGCTCTGGAAAAAGCCGTGCGGCGCATCGTGCCGGACACGCCTCCGCCTCCTTTGCGGGCGGACGACAACACGCCCTCCACTCCGCCGGCCAATATGGACCCGGAACAGGTTACGGACGAACGCCTCGTCGTGATTAAAAGGCCGCACTCCCCGGAAGCCGAGGAATTTCGAAAGCTCAAAGAGGCCCTTTTCAAAGAGATCAAACGTCGGGAAACATTTGGCAATGTCATATTGATCACAAGTGCTGGGCCCAGGGAAGGCAAATCGCTGGTCACGCTCAACTTGGCCGTCAGCCTGGCCCAGGAACACGACCACACCGTGCTCGTCATCGATGCGGATCTCCGCAAACCGTCGTGCCATCGGCCGTTCGGCATCGAGGTCGCACCGGGATTATCGGACTACCTGACTGACAACCTTCCCTTAAGTCGCGTCATGGTCAGATCCGGTGTCGGCAATCTGGTAATACTTCCTGCCGGCAAGCAGATCACAACCCCTTGTGAGTTATTTTCTTCAAATACCATGCGCCAGATGATTCAAGAAATTAAACACCGCTACCCGGACCGAATCATTCTGATTGATTCCCCACCTATTCTGAGCTTTGCGGAGACAAGAATCCTTGCCGATCAAGCAGACGCAACCATCCTGGTCGTCAGAGAAAAGCTTTGCACCCTGGAGTCTATCCAGGAATGCCTCAAGCTGCTTCAAAACAAAATTATCGGCATAGCCTACAATGGATCTACTGTTCAGTACAACCACCAGAACGGTTACAATTACGAATACGACAAAAACTGAGACGCAAAGGGACAGTTTTGTACAGAAAATACTTTAATTTTTCCCGGAAGCCTTTTGAATTGCTTCCAAATCCTGACTTTTTGTACCTCAGCCAGTCGCACAAAAAAGCCTTGACCTATCTTCATTACGGCATACGTGAGCGCCTTGGATTTATCCTGCTTACTGGACAAGTCGGCACAGGGAAGACAACCATCGTCCGCGAGCTCATCGACAAATATATGCAGGGAGCTCTCCTGGCCCACATTTTTCACACTCGCATGGAAAACCGACAACTCCTGGCCATGATCAACGAAGAACTCGGCATGACCTCGGACAAGAAAAACAAACCGGCCCTTCTACGCGAACTACACGACTTCCTGA
Organism: Desulfovibrio sp. DV; assembly: GCF_001936595.1. Lineage (GTDB taxonomy): Bacteria > Desulfobacterota > Desulfovibrionia > Desulfovibrionales > Desulfovibrionaceae > Solidesulfovibrio. The sequence continues at coordinate 15,501 of NZ_MLBG01000014.1, read as the reverse complement.
TAGACCAATATTCCAGACGAAAACCCGTAGTTCTGATTATTGATGAAGCACAAAATCTGTCACCGTCCATTCTGGAAGATATACGAATGCTCTCCAATCTGGAGACAAAAGACGACAAACTGTTGCATATTATCCTGGTTGGACAACCGGAATTGCGTCAGACATTGGCAGCACCCGAACTACTGCAGCTTCGCCAGCGAATTCAAATAAATTGTAAAATTGAACCTTTAGCTAATGACGAGACAAAAAACTACATTCTTCACCGGCTCGAATCAGCAGGAAACAGGGAAGCCCTCGATTTTAGTGAAGACTGTTTTCCTGCAATTCACAGCTATACGAAAGGGATTCCGAGACTAATCAATATTCTTTGCGATTTCATTTTACTCGATGCGTATGCCAATGAAGTAAAAAGTGTTTCTCATGAGGCAATCCACGAAATTGCAAACGACATATCATTCAACGCCCAGTATTGGGAAACAAGTCAGTTGACAGCTATACACAACATTGGCAACATAGATTCAAATACACCCCAGGATCCAACAAATAAGCTTCATGGAATTCTGATCAATTTCAACAAACGCCTGCGCCATATCGAGTCTGGAACACCTGAAAAGCGACAAGGGGTTGACGATGAATTACGCGCCACGATCCAAACCATGAACAACCGACTGGAACAACTCGGCCAAGTCGTGTCGAGCCTGGATATGCAGGTCAAAGCCCTCGCGATACCGATGCTACAGCCTTCTGCAGCCGCCAAACCCGACACATCTGGCAGGTCCTGGTTCCGTCGCCAGTTTTTCGGAAAGTCTTGAGGCACCCATGGCTTTGCGCCCCCTCCATCATCGCCACCAACAATCAGACAGCATGCACCGGGTATCCTGGATCCTGTCGTGCATCCTCCCCCTTGTCGGATTCCTGGCCTTGGCCGTGGTCCTGTTTCGCCCTTTGCCGGCCTTGGCGGTCGATTGGGAGACGAGCGCCTCCATATCCCTGAGCGAGGAATTTAATGACAACGTCAACGATACAGCCAACGCCAAAAGTGATCTGATCACCAGCCTCAAACCGACCCTGAAACTGGATTATGCCGGAAACCGCACAACCGCCTCCGTGGCCTATGCAGGCAGCCTGCGCCAGTACGCCTTCGGCAACCGGCAAAACGAGTTTCTCAACACCCTGGAAGCCAAGGCCAGCCTGGAGGCCATCGAAAACCTGCTGCTGGCCAAGGTTTCAGACAGCAATAAAATGGTCTTTACTGACGCGACCCTGGGGGCGGCCACCGAAGCTGATTCCACCAGCAACCAGGTGAACCAGAACAATCTCAAAGTCGGACTGGGCCTGCAGCCGGCTTCCTGGGAGCGGACCCCGGTCTCTCTCGATGTCGACTACATGAAGACCACCTACTGGGACGGCACCGGTATCGACAAGAACGGGCAGCAGATCGTCCTCGACGTGCTCCACTCGGCCACACAACTCCTGGATATTGGTGGAGACGCCAAGGTATATCGGCAGGAAGCTGCAGACACGAACCTGACCCGCATTTCAGCTACAGGCGTCGTTCGCTTCACCTACGCAGAAGACTGCTACCTCTATAGCCGGGTCGGAGTGATGCGTTCCGTTATTCAGGGAGAGAGCCACGAAATCCAGCCCATCTGGAGCGCCGGCTTAGCCCACGTTTTTGGCCGCACGAGCCTGACCATCGACAGCCAGGCAGGCTACATCGACAATCCGTCAACTATCCAGGACACCTATCGCACCACGATCACGGCCAATCTGCAACGAACCTTTGAACGTTCAATATTAACCTTGAATGCCGGATATGTCGATTATTCAGGAAATGATACGCTTCAGAGCAAGCAATTGACCGTTGGCTTAAAGGAACTTTACTCGCTTACACCACGGTTAAATTTTGTATTAAGTGGCTCATATATTACCAATACGACAAGCATCCAGACTTTGGATCGCATTTATGGAGCCTCTGAGCTGCACTACGAACTGCCATCCGACTACAGTTTGTCATTGTGGTTTCGCCACAAGGTATCCAATTCCACCACCAACAACGCCAATACCTACCACGCCAATATGGTAGGCATTGGACTACAAAAAACATTTTGAGCACCATGGCAGCACCAGCCATTCAAAATGCCTTGACCGTCGATGTGGAAGACTATTTCCACGTCAGCGCCTTTGAGAACAGCATTTCCCCTGCATCCTGGGACGAACGGGAGACCCGGGTCGAGGCCAATACCCGGCGGATACTCGAACTCTTCGCTGCTTATGGCTTGAAAGGTACTTTTTTCGTCCTGGGCTGGGTGGCCCGTCGCCACCCAACTCTTGTGCGCGAAATTTGCGCGGCTGGCCATGAAGTGGCCTGCCACGGCATGGGTCACCAGCGTATCCACACCCAGACCCCGGACCAGTTCCGGCAGGATGTGACCGAAGCCAAGGCCCTGCTTGAAGACATCGCCGGGGTTCCCGTCATGGGCTACCGAGCTCCAAGCTATTCCATCACCCGCCGCACCGTGTGGGCCCTGGACATTCTCATCGAATCGGGATTCACCTACGATTCCAGCTTGTTCCCCATTATTCATGATCTTTATGGCTTCCCCGGTACCTGTCCACATCCCCACCAGATCGCTCGCGACAGCGGCAACATCCTGGAGTTCCCCCTGTCTACCCTGCGTTTTCGTTTGTTCGGACGTACCTTGGCCGTGCCGGTTGCCGGAGGCGGCTACCTGAGGCTTTTTCCCGGCCGCTTCATCGCCTTTGCCCTCTCCCGGATCAATACGCGGGAGAAACAGCCGGGCGTGTTATACTTCCACCCCTGGGAACTCGATCCCGGTCAACCTCGCATCCCGGGCGGCCTCAAATCGCGTTTTCGGCATTACCTCAACCTGGACAAGACTGAGGGGCGGCTTCGTGGCCTGTTTGAGATTCTGCAATTTGCCCCAATGAAAACAGTTCTGGAAAATTGCCCGCATCTTCCCCTGGTTCTTATGGGCGACAAACCAGACGCAATACCGTACCGATCCTAAGCGAAAAGCAAATCAGGAACGGATTACCATGGGTTTTAACACACTTCTTAGCCTGCTAGGAGCCGTTACTCTTGAGCAACCATGGTTTATGACGATCCTGTTTTCATTGTTCTACATTGTTTTGGGATTATTATCTCTGACCAGACCCGTGGCAGCCATCGTCATGTATTTCGGGACTGTCATCATGAATCCTCAAAACAGCTATCCAGTTTTCATGGATCTTCCAGTGGCCAAAACTATGGCGATCTGGTGCATCATTATATCCCTTCTCAACTTTAGTAAACTTCATTTTCGATTTCATTTCATTATGTTCCTTGTACTTATATTTATATTCACTGCCAATATTTCTGATCTATACTCATTGTCATCTCTGTTGTCAGAAAAACGCACTGAAGAATTTAACAAGACATTCATCATGATGTTTATAACCGTGTTGGCTGTCAATACCCGCAGAGATTATGATTTTCTTTTCTGGGGAATAACCGGTAGTTTTTTTACAATATCCTGAAAAATATTATTCAGACACAAACCAAAGGCCAATGGGTCGTTGTCACAGGTACGGCGGGCTGGCTTGGAGACTCCAACGACTGGGCGCTAGCCCTGGCCATGGCCTTGCCGCTTTTCTACAGGGCCCTCATCGTCAAGTGGAACAATGGCTGGTTCGCACGCCTGTCGTACGGCCTCGCTACGGCCGGGGCCCTGCTCACGCTGACCATGACTTCCTCCCGAGGGGGATTTCTAGCGACCGCCATACCCGGGATCATTTTTTTGGCCATGGACCGCAAGCCGGGGAAAGCAGCGCTTGCCTCGCTTGCCCTGGCCTGCGTCGTGGCTTTTTACATGCCCGGGACCTTTCTGCGGAAAATCGAAAGCCTGGCCGGCATGTCCGACAAGGTGACGACAAGTTGGAACAATGGCACCGACGAAGACCAGGAGTATACCGGAGCAGAACGGGTATACTACTGGAAGGTGGCCAAACAGATCATGGAGGAACATCCCTTCACCGGAATCGGCTGGGGTAATTTCGCGGATGAATTCGCCCGGCGCGAAGGCTTGAGCGAAGGCATCGTTGCCCACAGCACTTGGTTCCAGGTGGGAGCCGAGGCCGGCATGACGGGACTTGCGGCATTTTCAGCCATGATCGCCGGAGCCATAGGCTATTCCTTCATGGCTTGGCGACGCTTCCGTCGCACTGGAGACACCTGGGGAGAGATGCATTCCCGCGTACTTTTGACCGGCCTACTGGCCTATTGCGTGGGCGGCACGTTTATTAGCCGTGAATACTCAGAACTGTTGTTCCTTTATATTGCCATGACCGCCGTCATAGCCGAACAGTCCTTGCTGGGAGCCACCACATCCCCGGCGACTTCTCCCGCCCTGAACTGTCTGGTCCGCAACCCCCAGTAAATCCATGCGCGCCCTGGTCTACACCTCGCTGTTTCCAGCTTCCTGGGCTCCGACCCATGGCATTTTCGTCAAGGAACTTGTCAGGCATCTGGCCGATCTGCTCCCGGTCGCCACGGTTGTTCCGGAGAACGGATGGCGCAGACTGTTCGCGCCTTCGACTGCCAACGGACGGCCAATTGCATCCGACTCTCCAATATTTCGTTGCCGCTTCTGGACAATCCCCAAATTTTGTAAAGGACTGGATGCACATCTCATGGCCCTGGCCAGCAAGACAGCTTTCCGCCGGGCCCTCCAAGACCGGCCTGATCTTGTGCATGCCCACTTCGCCTACCCGGATGCTGCCGCAGCGGCTTTGCTTGCCTGTGAGGCCGGATTGCCCCTTGTCGTGACTTGCCATGGCTCCGACATCAATGTTCTGACCCAGAACGCGACCAGAAAAACAATCATTGCACGGTCACTGCGCCAAGCGGTTGCGGTGGTGACCGTCTCAAAAGACCTGTCCGACAAGGTCGCCTCCCTGGGCGTAGACCCGGACCGTATCCACACGATTCCCAACGGTGTGGATTTGTCGCGTTTTCAACCGGGGGATAAAAACCACGCCAGACGTCATCTCGGCATTGGGACGGACGGTCCGTTGTTGGCCGCCGTCGGCCGGTTGGAACCAGTCAAGGGATACGACCGGCTTCTCGAGGCCGTGGCCGCAATGCCGGATATCAATCTGGTCCTTGTCGGGCACGGCAGCCTGCGACGCCCCCTGGAGCATATGGCCGCTCAGTTGCGCATCCAGAAACGTGTCCATTTTGCCGGCCCTGTCCGGCACGAAGACTTGGCCATCTATTTCCAGGCAGCGGATTGTCTCGTCATTTCAAGCCATTCCGAAGGTTGGCCCACGGTTATTCATGAGGCCCTGGCTTGCGGCACGCCTGTGGTCGCCCCGGCCGTAGGCGGCATCCCCGAGGCTCTGGCTGATCCAGCCCTGGGGGTGGTTGTACCAAGCGGCCAGGCAACAGACCTTAGGGCAGGCATCCGGCTGGTTCTGGACAAGCAACTGGACCATGCTGCTCTGGTGGAGTCTGCCGCCGCCCATCAATGGTCTCATGTTGCCCGCAGATACAGGGATCTTTATGCATCAATCCTCAAACGAAACTGACGAATCAATACTATTAAAACTACAATAATTAACTTCAAAGCCAAATTTCATTTATATAGTTGAAATGAACATCCCATCCAGCTTTTCATTCTTTTTATTTTGGTCTTTATTGTTTATATCATTTTTGCCGTTAAAAAAACAGCAAGACAATATCACTTCAAATATGGAATTCACGAACACAATAAAAGGTTTCGCGATGTTTATGATTCTTTATCACCACTCGAGAATATACCATTCAAAAGAATTTTGGTATCTTTTTTTGGGAGGAGAGCTTTACTCTGGCGTTTCACTCTTTTTTTTTATTTCTGGAATAGGCCTGTCAAAATCATATAAACTCAAAAAATATAGTTTTTTTGCTTTTTTCAAAAGAAGGTTCCTGACAATTACTATTGGCTCTGCAGTATGTATATACATGCGCAATATTGTTTCGCCATTATGGGGCGGTCAATTCAGCCTGGATATTTCGCCGCTTGTCCTTATGGGATTTCATGAATGGTATATTGTTGCCATCCTCACATGGTACAGTATTTTTATTATCATAATGAAAGCACAACACAGTTACTTTGACACTTTATTCTACACACTTATTGCAACGGTCTCAGTCTGGGCAATCCTATCCGGGCTTGCAGACCAGTACAACATGACAAAGCTATGGGCTAGATTTCCTTTTTCATTTGCCATAGGCATTATCCTCGGGGACTATATTGAGGACATACTTCTATACTGCCAAAAAAGAACTCTACACATTCTTATTCTTTGCTCCATACCATTCCTTATCCTTCTCAAGAATGGGACAGGGAACTATCCGTACACCATTGCCATGGATATACTGTCAATCCCCATATCTTTAGCAATCTGCTCGCTATTTTATACGTTTCACCTCAACAGAAGACTTCTCATTCTCATGGGTCAATACTCCCTCCCAATGTACCTGCTTCAGGTTGTTTTCATAAAAAATAGCATATTATATTCATTTCTTGGATATAATGTCATATCGCTTATCTTGACATGGCTTGTCATCTTCATTCTGTCAATAATAACAGGGAAAACACACAAAACAATACTCAACGCTATAAAAATATAGTCCACATACCTATCATTTCAAACAAACTCCATTATCAAGTCGACAAAACACAAGGAACAGGAACCATGACGCCCCAAAAAAAATTCAGCAGTATAGCGTTCACTTTTATTCTTTTTGCTCTTTCCACAAACCTGCTCGCAGCGACAAACATCGAAATCCTTCCAGAAGATACCGCCACAACAATTCAAGCCAAAATACGATCCGTATCGTCCGGAACCATGATAGTGATCGCTCCGGGACACTACACGACCACAATCCGCCTCACAGGACTCCATGGAGATGCCCAACTCCCCATCAAAGTGACCGCCGCCCCGGGCGCGATCATTGAGGGGGCTTACAACAAGGACAACAATACATTCAGCAGCGGATCCGGCATCAACATAGAAAAATCACAAAACGTAATTATAGAAAATTTTATGATCTCCGGATTCGAGCGTGGCATCACCATCGGCGCCTGTGACGCCATAGAAGTAAAGAATTGCACAATACATGATGTTGGAAACTATGGAATCATGTCCTACAAAAGCAACAACACGAAAATTTCAAACAACACCATAGAACGCTCGTATCGTGAGCATGGCATATACATGAGTGCATCAGGAAATACGCCAACTATTGCCGACAATACCATCCGTGACACTCACATCAACGGCATCCACATCAATGGAACCATCGTCAATCCAACCGTCAGCAACAACCACCTCGAGCGTACCGGTACTTTTCCCGTCAAGGAAGGAGGGGCCGCTATCACCCTGGTCGGCGGCGTGACCGATCCCGTCGTGCGCCACAATACCTTCACGGGCATCTACGGCCAGGGCATCACAGTCAATGCCCCCAATGCCGCCATTATCGAGAACAATTTCGTTTCCTATACCTGGAGCGGCATCCTCGGCCTGCCAAAGGCCCTGGACCTGAAACTCACCGGCAACACCTTTGCCGACTCCAAGGTCATTCCCCTGCAACTCAACGCGGACGTCATCCCCTCCCTGACCGCGACCGGGCAACACTATGCCCCTGGCATCCCGGTGTGCCAGGAACAGAACAGCCAGAGGACCTATACCCTTGGGGCCTGGAAGGAGATGGGGAAAGATGTCCAGTAACGGGGGATGCCAACCGTTGTCTACCATCACCGCACCCAGGGCGTAGATGCCCAGGGTATCCATGTGACGGAGATGTGTCGGGCTTTTGAAACCCTCGGCTATCAAGTGGTCAAAGTGTCCATCCATGCCAACGAACGGCCGGGAAGCGTCCAACGGACGGGGCTGCTCAGCCGTATTATCGCCAGGATGCCGCGCTCGGTTTATGAACTCCTGGAAATCGGCTACAATTTCTGGGGTTGTGCCCGTTTGTGGCGGGCTGTGCACCGGCATCGGCCAGCCTTTATCTATGAGCGCTACGCATTGTTCAACGTTTGCGGCGTTGTTGTCTCATTTCTCACCCGCACCCCCCTTGTTTTGGAAATCAACTCGCCTCTGGCCCTGGAACGCCGGGAATTCGGCGGTTTGGCCCTGCGCCGTCTGGCCCAGGCCACGGAGACGTGGATTACCCGTCAGGCCAGCCGAAACATCACAGTCACCCAGGTGCTCAAGGAGATGCTGGTGGCCAACGGCGCTCGGCCGGAAACCATTACGGTCATGCCCAATGGGGTCAATGCCGATGAATACGTTTCAAGTGGCCCCGTGGAGCAACAACGTCGCCCGGTAACCCTGGGATTCGTTGGTTGGTTTCGCCGCTGGCACGGCTTGGCTGAATCCATCGCTGCCCTTGATGACGACGGCCTGTTCGCGGCCGGCGTCCGGCTTGTCCTTGTGGGAGACGGTCCGGCCAGGCCTGCACTGGAATCCCTCATCACCTCCAGGCGCTTGGGAAATGCCGTCAGCATCACCGGTTCCATGGACCGTCGGTCCGTTTTCCACCTGTTGGCCGGACTCGATATTGCCTTGCAGCCGGCAGCAACGGCCTATGCCTGTCCCATGAAGCTCATCGAATATCTGGCCGCGGGCAAAGCGGTGGTGGCCCCGGACCAGGCAAATATTCGGGAACTGGTTTCGGACGGCGAAAACGGGCTGCTCTTCCCCCCCGGCGACTGGGCGTCCATGGCAAAACGTGTACGGGCTCTCGTCCATGACAGGGCTCTGCTCGGTCGTTTGGGGCAAAATGCCCGGCGCACCATCGTGGCAAAGGATCTGACATGGCTTGGCAACGCCCGGCGGGTGGCCATGCTGGTGCAAGAAACAGCCTCGTGCGGCCTCTGTTGAGAGAGACACGCCTCACAAAGAAACCGGGGTCTGGGGGACTCGGATTGTTGTATTGGCGTCCTCTTGGTCAGGGCTCTCTCTGGCTGATCCTGCGCTCCCACGCGGCGGCCACCGCAGCGACATGGCCCTCGAGGCTGTAGCGCCCCAGAAGCTTTGCCCGTCCGGCCCGGCCAAGTCGCTCGCGTAGACCCGCGTCCCCAAGCAGACGGACCACGGCCTGGGCCAAGGCTGTCGCGTCCCCCGGTGGAACCAGCAATCCGTCCACCTCCGGCTCCACCACTTCGCGCGGGCCTCCGGCATCCGTCGCCACTAGTGGCTTTTCCAGAGCCATGGCTTCGAGCAGCACCCGGCCAAACGGCTCCGGGCTGGTGGAGGCATGGACGACGACCGTGCATGCGGCCATGGCCGAGGCCACGTCCGGTTCGTGCCCCAGGCACCAGACCCGCTGCCCGAGCCCAAGCGCTCTCACCCTCTCCCGCAAGGCCGCCAACCGGATCCCCGAGCCATCGGGATCGCCGCCGACCACAACAGCCCCGGCTTCAACCCGGCCAATGAACCGGGAACATGCCTTGATAAACGTCTCGTGGCCCTTCCAGCCGGCCAAGCAGGCCACGAGACCGACCAGCGGCAGATCCGGCGGCAGGCCATGACGAATCCGGAAAGCCATCGGGTCGGCCCCGGCGGCAAAGGCCCAGGCGTCAAGCCCTTCCGGAATGACGGCGATCCGATCTTCCGGCATTCCCACAGCCCGGACCGAGCCGGCGACATAATCGGAAACGGCCACCGCCCCGGCCGCTTTCCGGGCCAGCCAGGCGGTCAGACGGCCCGGATATTCCGGGGACCGGACATGGATCAGGCAGGGTCTGCCGGCTTTTTGCGCCCCAAGGAGCACGGCGTCGTTGATGAGCAGCCCATTGTTGCCGACAATCAGGTCGATGGCCTCACGCCCGGCATAGGCCGCCACACTGGCGGCAAAGACCCGCCCTGTGGTGGCCTGGTCCACCGCGAATGCGATGGGCCCGGCGCACCGACCGGCAAACCGATGCAGCGCCCGTTCCAGGCCCGAGGCCGGGCCATAGCGCCGCAGCCTCGGCAACACGCCAATACGGGCCACGGCCCCTTCAGCCTTGATGCATTGCTGGGGATACGACGTCAGGCAATGCACTTCCCAGCCGGCCGGGTCCAGGCCGGCCAGCAGGCTGGCCAGACTGGTGAGCGCGCCTCCGAAACCAGCCCCGTTTTCCACCACAAGGACTCGACGCTTCACGCCAGACACTCCTTGAACAGGTCATGATGCGCTCTGGCGGACTGGGCCCAACCAAAGCGCCGGACGTTGTCGCGCCCGGCCGCAACAAGCCTGTCGGCCAGTTCAGGCGAACGCAACACCGCAAGAATCCCCCGGGCCAAGGCGGCGGGATCAGCCGCATCGACAAGGCTTGCCGCCTGGCCCGCCACTTCGGGAATGGACGCCCTGTCCGAAGCCACCACCGGCGTGTCCAAAGCCATCGCCTCCAGGGGTGGCAGCCCAAACCCCTCGAACAGGGAGGGATACACGAAGACCCGCGCGCCCTGGTATAAGGCGTCCCGATCGGTTTTTTCCACAAAGGGCAGCAGCCGCAACCGCTCACCCAGTCCAAGCTGCCGGCCAAGGGCCTCGAAGCCGGCCCTGGCCCGATCTTGAACCCCGGCCACCAGAAAATCGACTTCCGTCGTTTCTTTGGCCAGCAGGGCAAAGGCCCGAATCGTGCCTTCGGTGTTTTTCCAGGGACTCTCGGCACCAAGAGCCAACACGTAGGGCCTCCGGGCCAGCCCCCGGGCGCGCGCATGGCCAAAGGCCGAGGCCTTGTCCGGAAACATGCGCGCAGGCAGCGTCGCCCCGTTGGGAATGACCCGGACCAGATCGGGTTGGCAGCCGAACACAGCCTCGATCCGGGACTTGGAAAACCGGCTCACCGTGACCACCCGCCGGGCATGGCGGCGCACCCACCACGGAGAGACCCAGCCATGGAACAGCCGGTCGGCCAGGCTGCCGTGGCGTACCTGCTCCTGCAGCAGGGTGTCGTGCACCGTGGTCGCCTGAGGCAGCCCCGGCAGGGGACAGGCCTGATTGGCCGGGCCCCAGAAAAGGTCCGGTTCAAGTCCCCGGACCACACGGGGCAGGACCCGCCAATCCCACAGGCGCAGTCGATACCCGGCGACCGCCGGGACCACGACGTTTTCCAGACGAACGGAACCTTGCAGCCTGTCTGCCGGAATCGGCGTTTGGCTGACGAGAACAAAGCAGTCCTCGGGCTCCGGCCAGGCCGCCAACAGTTCGCACAGATAGGAACCTATGCCGCGCAGCTCCGGGTATCCGAGCACCCTGGCGTCAACTGCGATGCGCATGGTGTCAGTCCTGGGGAAAAAAGCGTTGCAGCACGGCCGCCGCCTCAGTGGCTCGCGCGGTCCAGGTATGGGCCATGGCGGCCCGACGTCGGCACTGCGCAGCTTCCTCAGCCTCGGCCAGGGCATCCTCGACGGCCTCGATAAAGCCCCCGGGGGTGTCGGCCAGCCGGACGTGGGCCTCCAGATCGGGGTGCATGGCCACCCGGGTGGCCACAATGGGCCGGCCGGTGGCCAAATAATCGTAGAGCTTGATCGGATCCAGGGTGCCGGTGAGGGCGCCTGTTTTGTGGGGCAGCAGGCAGACGTCGGCTTGGGCGGTCAGAGAAGCGGCCTCGTCGTAGGGCATGGCACCGGTCAAGACGACGTTGTTGAGACCGCGCAAGGGGTCAAGGCAGGACGGATCACAGACCACCGGTCCGACCAGCACCAAGGTCCAGCCGGGTCTGGCCCCGGCGACCGCGGCCACAAGCTGCACATCCAGACGTTCGGTGATTTGCGACAGATAGACCAACATGGGGCGGCCGGCGGCCAGGGGATGGGGCGTGGCCTCCGGGGCTGGCGGCCGGAACACGTCCGGGTCGGTGGCATTGGGCAGCAAAACCGCTTCCGGGCACGCCCCCCTGGCCCGATCCTGGAGGGCCCGGGACACGGTGAACACGAGGTCGCAACGGCCAAGGAGCGCCTCCTGGCGGGCGTCCAAGGCGACTCGCTCCGCTTGAGCGCGTTCCGGCGGCAAAGCCGCCGCCCAGTCATCCGTCCAGTCGTAGACGATAAGCTCTGCCCGGTCTCCCAGGACGTCCAGGGCATCCAAATGGGAGGGATGGTACAGCCACAACACGTAGCCATCGGCCAATCCGGCCCGGGCCACGAAATGGGACAGCTGCCGCAGCCAGGACCGCCGATTGGCCAAGCCAAGGGCCGGAAAGGTGCGCTGTCCGGGCCAGGGAAGCAATGGCGTGGCCAGACTGAAGCCATGGCCCTGGTTCACGGCGCGGCCTTTGAGGGCACGACGTTGCCTTTCCCCGCCGCAGCCGAGCAAGCGGCCCGGATGTTCCACGATCTCAGTCATGACCACGCCCGGCTCGATGTAGAGAGTGCGCGGGCTGTGGCCGAGCCGGGAGAGTTCAAAGAGCAGGCGCTGCTTGCGCTTCCATAGCCCGGACCAGGGATCGGCGCTGAGGCAGACGATGCCGGGCAACGCGCCCCCGCCGGTTGTGGCCGGCCCCTGGCGCAGCCGCCAACCCCAGGTCTGACCGGGCCTGCCGGCCCCGGCCAGGATCACGGTGTCGCCTCTGGCGGCTTCCACGGTCCCGGCCGGGGCCAGGGATTCGCCACCCCAGACGCACAGGGTGGTCCCGCTGGCAGAATCGCGGACAAAGCCGCGCCCCGTCTCCAGCCGGCCGGTCGCGGCCAATGGAATGTTGTGCCCCCGGACCTCGGCCATGGCTGCATCACCGATGCCGGGCGGCAGTGCAAGCCGGTCGCGGCCATGGATGAACCGATCGCCGAAGACCAGTTCCCGTTCCCATCGCGCCCCGCCCGTTTCCAGGGCCAGCCGCCAGTGCCCAGGACCGCGCCCCGGGGTCAGGCTTCCCTCGGCTCCGGCCGGAGCCTGCCACGCCTCGCCCGGCTTTCGCCAAAGCGGGGCGAAACAGTGGGCTTCCTGGCCAAAGCCGGCGGCGCGGCTCCCGTATTTGCCCGGGCCAGGGCCGAGGGGGCCGCGAAAAAACGGCTCGTCGCCAAAGGTTATATCGTGAGGGGTGATGCCTGCCTCGGTGCGATACCCCGCGCCCTGCCGTCCGGCCGCGAACAGAGCGAAATAGTGCCTGCGCCGCACAGCCAGGATACCGCTTTGCCGCAGCCAGACATCTCCGGGCGGCGGCGCAGCGCTATCGCCCTCGGGCATGGCCACACGCGCGGCCAGGGACAGCCACAGAACGGCGAAGGCATTGTACACCGTCAGATGATGATAGTCGTACCAGCCGGCCCGGCGGGCGACAGGCAGCCCGTTGAGCACCAGGGGCCACCAGCCTTCGGTCGTCTGGAAGCGTGCCAATCGGCCAAGTACGGCTTGGGCCGCCCACCGGTGATGCCGCGCCATTTCCGGGTCCAGCGTCGCCGCCACCCGGAACAAATAAATGGCGCAGGCGTAGCCGAAGATCTGGCCCTGGCCGCGCCCCAGGGCGTTCATTTCGCCGTCCGGGGCGGTGATGGCCAGAAGCCAGCGCGCCGCCGCCACAATGGCCCGGCCTACGGCCGGACGTCGCCCGAGCAGGCGATGCAGCAGGCAGGCGGTGTAGGCATGGTATTGGCTGGGCAGGCTGGCGCTACGCACGTCCTCGATGCCGCCGTCAGGCAGTTGCGCGCCGAGGACGAAATCCAGCCACTTTTCAGCCTGGGGCAGGTCGTCCGGCCGGGCCAGGAGGTCATGGCGCAAGAAATGGGCGGCAGCTCGCATGGCCACCCAGTTGACGGCCCAGTGGGGATTGGTTTTCCAGGCCTCCAGTGTGCCCCGCCAAGCCTCGGTTTCGGCTGCATCGACGCTCCCGGCAAGCAGCAGGCAACTTTCCGCAAAAGCCAGATTGTTGAAATCCCAGTGGTAATCCCAATTTCCTGGCGGATATTCGTCCAGGCTCGTACGCTGATGGAAGGACAAGGCCGACCGGGCGGCCCGCAGCATGTCCGAGTCGCCGGTTTCCGCGTGGCGTAGGGAGCAGGCCCAGGCAAAATGCGTTGCGGCGTAGTGGTCGCCGATGACCTTGCCATCCAGGGGATCGCGGATGCCGCCCTGGTCGTAGCCGGGCTCTGACACCTGGCATCGGGCCAGCCAGGCGAGCCCTTTGGCGGCCAGGGCCTCGATGTCCGGCTCGGGAAAACGGGCTGTTACTACTTCCATGTGGCCTCCCTCCCCTGACCTTCCCGAGACAAGACGGAGGCATACATTTCCCGATACGCATCGAGCATGTGCCGCCGATCATAGCGGGCCGCCACAACCAGCCGGGCTGCCCGCCCAAGGCGCTGCCGCAGGTCGGCATCGGCAAGCAGCCCGGCCAGGGCCCCCGCCAAAGCCCCGGCGTCTCCGGCCGGCAGAAGCATCCCGCTTTCTCCATCCTGCACGATACCCGGAATGCGGCCCACGGCCGAGGCGGCCACGGCCCGGCCGGCCGCCATACCCTCAAGCAGGGCAAAGGGCAGGCCTTCCGAAAGTGAGGGCAGGACCAGGACATCCAAACCGCCCATCACCTGCGGAATATCCGGCCGCGCGCCGGTGAAGCGCACTTTCCCGCCAAGACCCCGAGCCACGGCCTTGGCCTCGAGTTCCCGGCGCAAGCTGCCGTCGCCGACGAAAACCAGCCGGGCCTGGGGCATGTTCCCGGCCACCCGGACAAACGCCTCGAGGAGCACCTGCGGCCCCTTTATGTCCTCCAGCCGTCCGACCATGCCGACCAGGAGTTGCCCCTCATTGAGGCCGCACTCCCGGCGAAACAGTTCTCCCCCGCCGCCGGCAAACGCCGTCAGGTCCACGCCGTTTTCGATGACCGCCACCCGCCGGGGGGAAACACCGTCGCGCGCAACCGACGCCCCGGCCAGTTCCGGAGAGACCTCGACCAGCCGGCGCACCCCCAGGCACAGCAGGCGCTTCTCCAGCCGGCGACGCAGCCGCGCATCGAGATAGTGGCGGCTGTGCTCGGTGAAAAGCACGGGGATGCCCAACACAAGCCCGGCCGGCACGGCATAGGCCAGACTGGCCAAATCATGGGCATGCACCAGTTGCGTCCCGCGCTTTCGCAGCAACACGGTCAGTCGAGCCAGGGCCACGGCGTCGAGGGCCATCTGCCGGCGTTTGACCAGGGTAATTTCAATACCGCGCGCCTCAAGCGGCGCGGTATTGGCCTGGATCGAGTCCAGGCAGACGACCAAGGACCTGGCTCCGGCGTCCTCGAGGTCCACAGCCAGTTCCTGGACCAGCCGCTCGCCACCACCATAGGTCATGTTGAGGATGACCTGCGCAACGCGACGGCCGCTAAGCCCGGCGCCCACCATCACTCCCCCTTCCCGGAGCCGCCAAACCGGCCAACTCGGCCTTGAGGGCGAACCAGTCGGCTGGTACCCCGGGCCGCAGTCCTGCCAGACCCAACCGCAGGCCGGCGGCCTCTTTGGGCCGGCGCTCCGTGGCCACAGCGA